>CAMYNZ010000167.1 GCA_947259865.1 uncultured Desulfobacterales bacterium
TCTTCCATCTGGTGAAAGTTCATGTCCATTAAGACAAAATTGATCATGGTTTTGGGCACATTGCCGGTCCGCAATCTGGTAATATTGGCCACATTTTCACATACGCGCTCAAAATTCGATCCGACCCGGATTTTATTGTACATCTCCGCGGTGGCCCCATCTATGGAGATACAAATCCAATCAATGCCGGCATCCAGACTCTTTTTTAATTTTTCTTCCTTGAGCAGCAGCCCGTTGGATAAAAAGCCGGTTTCGCAACCGGCCGCCTTGGCTTCGCCAATCCAGTCTGCCAATCTGGGCTGAAGCAGCGGTTCTCCGCCGCCGGTAAAATCAACGGACTGCACCCGGGATAAATGGGGCCGGATGGCCGCCCATATTTCCGGTACCATGATACCGTGATCGGTCGCCTTTTTGGCGATTTCTCTCCAGGGGCACATAACGCATTTCAAATTACAGGCAATCGCCGACTCCACCTGAAATAAACGCCAGGGCCTATTCTTAGGGGATTTTCTTTCAACAACCCTGTCCCGCATGGTTGCCAAACGCCGATCCAGAAATTTGCAACCGATAAAATCCAGAAGCTTGGCCAGCGATAAAGCCAACCAGCCGCCGGCACCGGTTACCGATACACGTTTTCGTTTAGACGAATAATTCCCCATGGTTGTTTGTCCGATTATGTTAAGATATCGAATTTATTACCAATTAAAGTATGATAACCATGATCATTTTAAAAGCAAGATAGACTTTTCGCCCCAGAAATTTATTTATAGGCCTTTTTTGGATAAATATTAAACCATTATCACAAAAACACGAATATTTATAAGCACTAAAGGTGGTTGATTATTTCTTTGACATAAAATTTCGTTTTCTATAGGTTTCACGCCATGGGAATTTTCCGAGTCATATGGAAGCATGATGTCAACCAGGCCGGTCAAATTGCAAAACTACTTCTGGATAACAAAAAAGTAAACCTAAACTGGAAAATTGTTCTTCTGCCTGTTTTTCTATATAATGTTTATCATTATCGCAAAGACCTGCGTTTTACCCGTAAAAATTTTCTTTTCACCAAACAACTGGCATTTGATGCCGCCAAAAACATCTTGCAGGGCAAAGAACAGGCCTGGGAATTCCGCAGAATCGAAATCAAAACCCAGGAGATTCTGGACAGGGAAAAAAAAGGGTTCTATACCGAAAAAATCCGCCGCAAACAACTGTCTGAAATCCAACTGCTCATTAAACACTATCTGAATCTTTTCGAGTCAACGACCACCCACAAAGAGGGTGGCTTGGATTTTACCGCCATAGGCGGGAAAAGACAGGGGCGCGAAGTGCCCCAATCGTTGCGGGTGGAACCGGGTGCGAAGCACCCGGTTTGGAAAACCCAATCAAAGCAAACAGACTATCCGGCACTCATAAGGGAAAGCTATACATCCAAAGAAAATTATCTCGTCTTTTTGAGCACACTCCACAAAGCTGAAGAAGATGTCATTCAGGCGGCTATCACGACCCTGCGCCGGGGGACCAAAAAAGACCGAAGAGAATGGTTTCAAAAAGTAAGCCAGACCACCGGAGAGGTTCGCATGGCTCTCAGCGCGTGTTACCGAAGTTCTTTCCGGCAAGACTCCCTTAAAACGTTTTGAGACGAGACCATGCGTGCATACACCTTTGGCGCACGATGTGTAATTTTTTCTTGACAGTTGGCTATCACAATGTGGTATTAGCATGATAATTTTCAGCCAACATGAAAAGCAGATTAGGGAAAACAGCAGGTATGTCAGGTATGATTTCAATCATAGGAGAAAAACGTGAAAAGGGGGGCTTTATATGGCAGACAAAGAAAAATTGGGAATCTTTGTTCCAACGGACAATTATATTGACCATCTCATCGGGGTTGCCAGAGCCGCAAAGAAGGCCGGCAAGGCGCTTTGCATATTCTTGACCCACGAGGGGGTACGGATATCACAGCACCCCAAGTATCAGGAGCTCGCTGAGATAATCAGCGCTGATGAGAATCATGAGATATCGCTATGTAATGTAAGTTGGGAAGAGCTGGGCTTAAAAGATCAGTCAATACCAGCAGGGATGAGTGCCAAGGATTTGGCCAGCCAATCCAGGCATTGCGCAATGATAGACAAATGCGATCGCTATATGGTCCTTTGAAGGGAGAGAGAGATGGAAACAAAAAAAGCAGCCGTAATAATAAGGAATGCAAACAACCAGTGGGAAGGACTTAGATCCAGCTTGGGACTTGGCGTTCAGATGATTGACGCACATATGTTTGTTATCGGAGAGGTCCAGATGTCCGAAGACAGGTTTGAAGGCTACAAGGAGAATCTGGAATTTCTTAAAGACGACCTGGAAGCCGAAATCTATACGGATAATGAGGCAAATGTGGAGAAATGGGGTTTTTTCGAGTATATGTCATTGGATATCATGGGTGAAAAATTATTTGAGTATGATCTGATAATTCCGTTTTAGAGGAGTTGAGATGAAGATATTACATGTATTTAAATCAGAACCGGATGCAGTCATAAAAAAGTTGATGGCGCCTTTATCAAAAGGCAAAAAAGCCCGACAATTTAAAATTTACCAAGGGGATGTAGATTACGACAAATTGGTTGAACTGGTCTTTGAAAATGACAAGGTTATTTGTTGGTGGTAAGGGTGAGGCGGCTCATTCCTTCTCTATAGCCAAAACTCTATTCACAACCATCAACAGGTTCTACGATATCGAGATCAGCTGATGTGAAGATGTCATAAATCTTTGATTTATCTTCTACTGTTAAATTCTTCTTCAGTATGTAATAGTTTTCACCTTTTGTATAATGATTTTCGATAACTTTTGTATCCTCCTCATTTGATATTCCATTTAATACCTCAGAATGGAATTCGAGAATCTCTATTTTTCTTGGAACCAGATCACTTTTTTTAATTATTAATCTACCTTTGTTAATCTCCTGTATCTTCTTCTCTCCTATAGTAGCGACTTTTTCCGATTGGGACCAGCCTACAGAGAAACCTATACCCAGTGACACAATTGCAATTCCTAGCCAGCCAATGTTTTTCATTGATATTACAATTTTTTCAATAACCGGCACTGTCTCCACAATCACTCTCTTCGACAGGCTGAACGAGATCCTGAACTGATTTTAAAATGTTATAGTGTTTTAGTATGTTATAAATTTCTGTGATCTCATTTTTTGATACATCTAAGCCGGTTTTCAGTATATAATTGTCTTCATTTTCTGCATAAAGATTGATGATATATTTTTTGTGCTCCGCATTTGATACTTTATTCAATATTTGTGTTTTAAAATCCTCAATCTTTACTTGTAAAGGGACTTTACTAATTTGATTTCTAATATGATAAGACCTGGCAGTAAAACCTCCCAGAACGCCTATAAACAATACCACAATAACAACTATGATCCACAAACCGTTTTTCATGTTTGGGGTCCCTTCTGTGCTTTAACGATGAAAGCATGGTTGCTCGTGAATAATGGACTCAGTTTTATAATCAAACCTAAAACTCATACACACGCTGGCGCGTGTGTCCGGCACGTGAAGATTCGCTTAAGTCTTTTTAATCTTCCAGCAAAATACACCGCATTCTTCCAGTTTCTCGACAATCTCATGACCGCTGGCCTCGCACATTGCTGAAATGGACTCTGATGAGGAGGGATTATCAAATACAATCTCAAGAATCTCGCCACATTCCATATTTTTAAGCGCCTTTTTCGTATACATTTGCGGATGAGGACACACATAACCCTGTACATCCAGCCAGTAACATTCATCCTTTTTTTCATATTTCATTGCCATGATAAATATCTCCCCGTTAATGATGCGTCTTAAGAAATGAATTATACGTTATGAAATTGTCCCTTTACGCATGCGGCTTAATTATTTGATCGTGCGTGTTATAAATCAAAAGCGGCCATCTCCTTTTCCATCTTCTTTTCGGTGTACCAGTTAAAGAATGCAACACCAATATAAGCACCAAACATCATTCCGAATCCATAAATCCAGCCGGATATGTCGCCATTGGCAGCTCTTACAAAAAAACCACCCACGTTGCATCCCAGACCCAGCCTGGAACCGATGCCCATTAAAAATCCGCCAGTGATCGCCCAGATTGCAAGCTCTCTGGTCGGTCTCTTCCATTTGAATTCATTGTGCAAAAGAGCCATCACCGCTGCACCGGCAATAAGCGCAATAGACATCCAGTCGGCAGTGTCATAAACCGGATTGGGAATCCCGTTAACCCAGCCAAAGAAAACATTATCCATATTCTCCCAGCCCAGCTTATTGCCGATCCAGCCGACCAATTGTGCTTCCTGAGTCGTCACATACCAGTAACCCGGATCAAATACTGTCCCTTGAGCGGATATGCCAAAGTTATAATCTAACGCCTCCAGAAGCTGCCCGGCATTATCCATGTCAAAGGTGCGCCTTAATCCCTTCATCACGAGCATGTGAAGACCGCAGGCAATACCAAGGAATAAACCGGCCACAGCCGTTCTCTTTGAAGACACGATCATCGTCCAGTAACCGACAAGCTCAGCCTTGAGGCCCGCGCTCCCGTTTTCTTTTACCCATTTCTTTAAAAAGGCCTTTCTTGACCAGAAAATATACACAAAAATTAGCAATACGGCCGCCGGTATCAGAATCCCAACCACTAAATTACCGAAAAAAGCCCCTAAAAAGGAATCATTTTGTAATCCCAGTGCTTGCGCAAAAGTTTGAGACGGCTGCCACCAGACGTGGCCCGCAAGATACTGATCCAGCCAGCCATCGGCAGGAATAACTTTCTCCGTGAAGATGCTGCCTTTTTCGACTGCTTTTTCTAGTGCCTTTTCTTTCCAGGAATCCGGAACCAAAGCGTTGGCCCATCCCCCAACATCAGCAAACAGCGCCTGGGTCACACTAATCGATAAAACCACTATGATGGCAGTCCCATTGCCTTCTCCAATCTTATACAGAGAACCGGATGCACAACCGCCTGCAAAAACCATCCCAATTCCAAAAATCAGTCCGGCAATAAAAGCATGCCAACCCCAGGGGGCAGAGTGAAACGTACTCTCACCGATTGCGGTAACCGGCGCAACCGTCAAGCCAAAAAGAACAACAGCGATCACAATTCCGACAGCCATCCTGGAAACGCCGACAGCAAAGAGATCCCTGAAAGCTGAGGAAAAGCAAAACCGACCGTATTGCAATGCCAGACCATAAATAAAGCCGAACCACAAATAAGCGACCATATAAATGTATATTTCTGCCAGAACATAGGACCCCACACTGACCGTGATGAGCAATCCCATTATACCGACTATGCGAGTTTTATTATCCTTGGTGATGACCAATAAAAATGCGAATACTCCGAGGAAGGCAGAAAAAAGTAAAGTTGCCCAACTATGTCCTTCAAAATTATGCCCGCTGAAATAAAAAAGTCCTCCGGTACTTACCAGAAGAAATAGTAGGACACTAACAATAATCCGATTCGTCTTATTGGGACTTACTTCATTTGCGCCCGCTGTAACTTTAAATCCATCCATAATTTTAATACCATCCAATTGAATTCCCCCTTCACAATCTAATGTTCGTGAGTGACAGCGTGAATCACGTCGACCGGTTTCTTCCGATGTTAGCGCTTGAGGAAGAAAAACGCTTGCGTGAGTTCCAGAATTTTACCGAGTGAAGGCGCCTCCCTTGCTTCGCCGATTAAGCTACCCGACCCACATCTTGCTCAGCGTATAGGCATCGATATTCAAGGCTGCATTGTTTCCTGTAAAGCCATCGTCGTTATGATATTGTCGTAAACGCAGACATTAATGCTTTTTGCGTTACGGATAGGGTAGGATTTGTGTAACTTCCTGAGTTTGTGTGTCAGATCCATCAGTATACTTAAGGGACGCTGCCCTCTATCCGATCGGGTATCATGACCTGCAAAGACTCAAAATTCAGTACTGTCGGTCGTATAGCTTTGCCAGTTTGACTTTTCAAACAGACGCATCCCGCAGGCTTTGCCTGCGCACTCAGAAGCCGCTTCAATAGGAAGGATAAATCCAACGCGCGCGCTGATTTCAGTTCAAGGTGCAAAAAAGGATTGTCATCATATGCCACAAAGTGGTAATCATTGTCAAGCTGATTTATGCAACTGAACTTATCCGAATGGTGCGACGCTCATTCAATTGACATACAAGCGTCTTTTTTCATGTAATGCCCGCACCGAAAAGCGGGTTCTTCCCATTTGTGATTGAAACCCGAATCGTTTTAAGGAGGGATGCAAGATGAAAAAGATTTTGATGGCTGTAGATGATACAAAAGGTTCTCTGCGTACCGTTGAATTTATGGCCAAACTATTTCCCTGTACCCGTCCAGAAACAGTACTGTTGCTTTATGTAGAGAAGATAATGGGTCGGTCTTTGATGGATGACGTGCTGATGAGTGATTCTGAGATAGAAACATTAAAAGAATCTTTGAAAGGCACAGAGCATCAAGAGATGTTAGATAGAAAGGCCAACAAGATTCTAGATTACTTCAAAAAGGCGCTTGAAGAGCAGGGGGTAACAGGGGTAAAGCCCGTTATAAAGGAGGGACATCCGGTAGAAGAGATCCTGAAGATCGCCCGAGAAGAAGGCGCCGAGATGATCGTATTAGGGTCAAGGGGGAAGAGACTCCACAACGTATTTATGGGGAGCGTAAGTAGAGAGGTTGCCAATAGAGCCGAGGTGTCCGTTCTGATTACAAGATGATATGACCACCTCCTTGTTGAGTTGATCGGTTGATCGTTGATTGATTTGGTTGATAAGAACTTCCTTTTTGTAAGAAGGAGAATAAGGGAATCGAGCCTGTGTGTCAGGCTTAATTTCAACACACCATATTGTGGACAGTGTCTTGGTGCCGAATTCCTGATGAAACGGGTGTTATAGCGACCCAATTTTTGGACGGGTATTTGAGGATTGGGCGATCGAGAAAGGTAAAATGGATAGAATCAGGACTCGCCTCACCACTTAACTCCGGCTTCCAGTCGAAAAGACCAGGCAGAGATGCTTTAAGCGATCTAGCGGTCCAAACAAAAATATCTATCCTCCTAAATCGGCTTCAAAAAGCAGAACAAGAGCTGATCCAGGCTGCCATCCAGCATGGAAATGGGGACCCAGCATGACCGGGCAGTGTGGTTTGGTAAAGTGCCGGAGGCCTTCAGGAAAACCAAGATTCAGGAAGTGGAAAAGATAATTTTCTGGCAGGGGATTTTTTAGTTGACACACATACCACGATGTGGCATAAAACGAGGAAAAAGAGGACCCAATAGATAAATAGAATTCGGAGAAAAGCAGGCAACGGGATCCTCAGGCGCAATGAAATTGCGAGCCTCGAGGAGGGACAGGCAATATCATTAAGCGTTGAGAAGAAAGGAGGTGGTTTTTTTTGACCGATTTTCTTGTATTGAAGGATTAAGAGGTAAATTTCAGCTTGATGTGTCTTATCTATTTCCAAAGGAGAAACTAATGAAAAACGTTCAAAAAATATGGGTGTTAACGCTGGTGATCGTATTTGCTTTTAGTGCCTTCGCCTTGGCTCAAGACGTATACCCGGTAAAGGGAAAACACAAGGGTGGAGATGTGACTCCGACAGAGGCCTATAGAATGCTAAGGGAAGACCCAAAGCACACATTTATCGTCGATGTGCGGACGCGCATTGAATATCAAGATATTGGCCATCCCAATGGCGCGTATAATATTCCCTGGAAATTTTATACGACCGCAACGGGTAAAAAGGGCTATAATAAAGCGTTAAATAAAAATTTCAGCCAGGACCTTAAGGCCCGTTTCAATCCTGAGACCGACACGTTGCTATTGCTGTGCCGCAGCGCTCAACGGACGATTGGCGCAAGTACGGCTGCGGTCGATGCCGGGTTTAAACCCGATAAGGTATTTAATGTGCTGGGCGGATTTGAGGGCGATAAAGTCAAAGATAAAAACAGCCCGTTTTACGGCCAGCGGCAACTGGGTGGCTGGCGTCTCGAAGGGCTGCCGTGGACCTATAAAATGAATCCCAAACTGATGTATCAACCGGATCTTAAATAACAGAACACAACATCGCGGTGGATAAAATAATGTGATTGCGCTGATTCGCAGTGTTCGCCCGTTTGCATCCAGAAACAATCAAATATGGCACCTGCACCCTGCCGAGTATACCTGGCCACTTTCAATTTAAAAAACCGAACACAATCGTTGCGCTACACTGAATCGAGTCCCCAAATGGGTGCAGGCAAAACCCCGCACTTATAAGCTTGCCGAAACCAGAATAACCGAATAAGAATACATGGGTTATTCTGGTTTTTTTATCAACGAAACACCGGAAAGGTAGCAAAAACGCTGACATGGTTTCACAAACCCCAAACACCGCCTGGTATGATCCAGACACGAATTATACGCTAGCCGGAAGAGACCGCGAAGATTCAAAAAAAGCCGTCATTTTAGGCGCCGGTCTCGCGGGACTCGCGGCAGGATATACGCTATCCGCCGCAAATCAGGCGGTGCTCGTCCTCGAGGCAGATTCGACGGTCGGCGGATTAGCGAAAACAATCCGACACCATGGTTTTCGATTTGATTTAGGAGGCCACCGTTTTTTTACCACCAACAAGCGCGTAGACCAATTCGTCAGAGATGTCCTCAACGAAGATTTTCTGGTGGTGCCCAGAAAAAGCAAGATATACTTGTTCAATCGATATTTTGACTATCCTCTAAGACCGGCAAATGTGATTTTTGGGTTAAATACAATGACAGGCTTAAGGATCATTTGGGACTATTTGAAAGAAAGGGTCAAACAGCACTTAAAACCACCTGATATTATTACGCTTGAAGACTGGATCGTCAATCGATTCGGCCGAACAATGTTTACGCTTTATTTTAAACAATACAGCAAGAAGGTTTGTGGAATTGAAAGTGGAAAAATTAGCAGGGAATGGGGTGAACAGAGAATAAGAGATCTTTCCCTATGGACCGCAGTCAAAAGGGCATTTTCCAGAGCCGATGCAAAAGATATCGCGACATTAGCCGATCACTTCATTTATCCCCCCATGGGTGTCGGTCAAATTTCTGATAAAATGAGGGATGCGATTGAACAACAAAATCAGGTGCTGTTAAAAACCACGGTCGTGCAAATTAATCACGAGGATTTTTTTATCAAAAATGTAATTTTTAAAAATGAGGATCAAATCTGCAGACTGGAAGGCGCTGAATTCGTCTCTTCAATTCCCTTAACAAACCTCATAAAATTGATCAGGCCCTCAGCCCCGGAAGATATTATCAAGGCCGCCTCGCAACTTAAATTCAGGAACGTTGTAACCGTAACGATCATGCTTAACCGCGATCGGATTACGGACAACACCTGGATCTATTTCCCCGAACAAGAAATACCATTTGGCCGAATCCATGAGCCGGTCAACTGGAGCCCGCACGTGGCTCCCAAAGGCAAAACCCATCTGGTCTTAGAGTATTTCTGTTCTACAGGAGATCAATTATGGGGCTTAAGCGATGGTCAGTTCGTATCTATGAGTTTGGACTATTTAGAAAAATTGGATTTTATGCGTAAAACGGAGATGATTGACAGCTGTGTGGTCAGGGTTCCGAACGCCTATCCCCTGTTTGAATTAGATTACCGCAAACATTATATAAAAATTTTGAAATATCTTGAAAGTTTTAAAAACCTCCATATCACCGGTCGGGTCGGACTATTTAAATACTACAATATGGACCATGCCATTGAATCTGGAACCCATGTTGCTGAAACCATATTGGAACGCGCGGGTACAGAAAAGTGCGAGAGAAACATAATTATCGGAGCCTAAATAAATGAAATGTGCGCTCATCATACCTGCCTGGAAACCGGAGGAGATTTTTCCGAAAAAAACGGCCGGCTCCCAGATAAATTACTGGCAACCCCTGGGGACGCTTTATGTGGCCGCTTCTATCTTAGCAGCAGGCCACAGGGTTAAGTTTCTCAATGGTGCCTTTATGACCCATGCGGACATCATCCGCGAAATTTCACAATACCGGCCCGACTTTGTTGGGATCTATTCAACCGCTTTTGGATGGAATGCGGCATTGCGGACCGCCGCAGGCATAAAAGATCAGCTTCAAGACACCTTTGTAACTGCCGGCGGGCCCTATCCAATCGCTTTACAGGAGCAGTGTTTGGAGGCTTGCAAATGGATCGATGCCGTGGTCACGGGTGAAGGCGAGACAACCGTGGTAAAAATATTGGAAAGGTTGGCTCAGAAACAAAATCTTTCCGGTGTCGAAGGGGTCGTTTTTAGGGAAGGCAAACACATTGTAAAAACACCACCCAGAGCCCTTATCACAGACCTCGACGCATTGCCCTTCCCTGCCAGAGCGCTATTGGGTGATGCCAAACATTATATCCCTCCACCGGCAACATACAAGCGCAAACCGGTGGCGGTCATCATGACCTCCAGAGGCTGCGATCGAAAATGTATTTTCTGTTTTCAGATCGATAAATACAGCAAAAATGGTATCCGTTATCGCAGCGTGGAAAATGTCATGCAGGAAATCGAATTATGCCTGAAACAAGGCTACAGAGAAATTAAATTCATAGACGACACATTCGCAGCCGACTACAATAGAGCCCTGCAGATCGCGCAGGCGATAAAAGCCCGCCGGCTTGATTTCACGTGGTTTGCTTCCGCCTGCGTCAATCAAGTCGATAAACCGTTACTGACCGCGTTTAAAGAAGCCGGCTGCTGGGCAATTCTTTTCGGTGCTGAAAGTGGGGTGCAAAAAAACCTAAATAGGATTAAAAAAGGGATAACCCTCCAACAGATACGTGATGCTGTGACAGCCGCAAAGGAGGTGGGAATAACTGTTTTTACCCCATTTATATTTGGGATCCCGGGTGAGACCTTCGAGGAAGGGCTGAAAACAATTGAGTTTGCATGTGAACTTGAGCCCGATGTGGCTAATTTTCATGCCCTGACACCATTTCCAGGGACTGAACTCCATAACAATATTGGTAAATACGGCCGCGTGTCAGATGACCTTGAAGATTTTACCTATCAGGGTGCGGCCTTT
>CAMYNZ010000168.1 GCA_947259865.1 uncultured Desulfobacterales bacterium
ATTGACAAAACGACACATACTGCTGTTTTGTCATTCTGGTCCCGGATCAGGTCCGGGATAACGGACCCGGAACCCAGTGCTTTTTCAGATCGTTATGCTCTTGATGCCGGATCAAGTCCGGCATGACGGGCAGAAATAAAACGTTTTTTAGAATTATGACACAGCATGAGAGTGGTTGGCTTGCCTTTCTCCGCCTACGCGGAGAAAGGCAAAAGCACACCAGTGCTTTAAACGGTGCACTTGCACCAGGGTGCGCGTCAATGACCATCCCATGATTTGCATGGGATGGGTTGGATTTCCGTCTACAGGGAGGGAATACAAGAGAACATCTGTTCTCAAACATTGCGTTTGGAATCGAGTGTAAAACACTCGATTTCAAACAACCACCCTGGTTGTGTGGCAAGAAATCACTTCTAATAATCCTGTTGATCCTGTCAGATAGTACCCATGACTGAGGATACAAAAGTCAAAAAGCCGGTCATACGCTTTTATCGCAAACGGGTAGAACTGTTCCGTCTCATTGATAAAATCAAATTATGGCCGTCACGAACAGGAATTCTCCACGGTATTAAAACAATTGAAAAAATGGGAGACCAGGCGCAGATTACAACCCATTGCCATAAGACTTTCATGGTAAACAACTCCAGAAACAGTAGGGCTGCCCGCTGGCTCAGAAACAAATGGTTCAAAGGGGTCTGCGGAACCTGCAGAATTCCCGAATGGAAGCTTGAAAAATACGCATCCACCCGATTTAAACGCCATTATGGATCCCTACTTATGGGTGAAAAGTCTAAAGGAAAAGCCTAACGGAAATTGAAAAATATCGATTGAAAAATTAAGAATTTTCAAAAGGAGCTACCCATGCCGGAAAATATATACCCACCGGGCGAAAGCTATGCATATCCATTGGTGATAAAAAAACTGCTTAAAACACCGCTTATCTATTCTCCGGATCGTGAAATCGTTTACGGTGACAAGTCCCGTTATACCTATGGCACCCTGTATGACAGAATCCAGCGATTGGCCACTGGGCTTGAAAGCCTGAACGTAAAACAGGGGGACACGGTGGCGATATTTGACTATGACAGTCACCGGTACCTCGAATGTTTTTTTGCGATTCCAATGATGGGTGCGGTGATGCAAACGGTTAACTGGAGATTGTCTGCCGATCAGATTTTATATACCATCCAGCATGCCGAAGCTAAATTTATCATCATACATTCGGATTTTCTGCCTACCCTGGAGAGCATTGGCGCCAAACTGGACAAGGTCAAAAAAGTTGTGATGATCACAGAGGATGCCGTGATTCCGGATACACAATTGACCCTGGATGCCGGGTACGAGGAATTGCTACAATCGGCATCGCCAATCTATGATTTCCCCGATCTGGATGAAAATACCAAAGCCACCACGTTTTACACCACGGGTACCACCGGTGATCCCAAAGGGGTATATTTCACCCACCGGCAACTGATGCTGCATACCCTCTCGGTGGCGGTTGCCAGCGCAGCTTATCATACCATCGGGCGATTTCGATCCAATGATGTCTACATGCCGTTGACACCCATGTTTCATGTGCACGCCTGGGGATTTCCCTATGTGGCAACCTTGCTGGGTGTCAAACAGGTTTATCCCGGACAGTACGAACCGGAGAAACTTCTAAAACTGATAACCGATGAAAATGTAACCTTTTCCCATTGTGTTCCGACAATTCTGCAGATGCTGATCAACTCACCGGCAATCAAGCAGACAGACCTGTCCAGTTGGAAAGTGGTCATCGGCGGATCCCAACTTCCGCGAGGACTTGCCCAAGCCGCGATGGATCTGGGCATTGAGATACATGCCGGTTACGGAATGTCCGAAACCTGTCCGGTTATGACAGCGGCTACGCCGTTGGAACACATGCTGAACTGGGAAAATGACAAATATTTGGATGTCATCACTAAAACCGGCAGACCCATACCACTGGCTGAAGTTGAAGTTGCGGATGCCAGCGATAAAATTCTGCCCCATGACGGCGTATCGACGGGTGAGGTGGTTATGCGATCGCCCTGGTTGACCCGGAGCTATTTCAAAGCACCGGATAAGACTCAGGAACTATGGCGCAGTGGATGGCTGCACAGCGGCGATGTTGGCTATATTGATGCTGACGGCTATTTGCAGATTACGGACAGAATCAAGGACGTGATCAAAAGCGGTGGTGAGTGGATATCATCGTTGGATCTGGAGAATTTGATGAGTCAGCACGAAGCCGTCCTGGAATCGGCGGCCATCGGTATCCCGGATGATAAGTGGGGGGAACGCCCCCTGGTAATCATATCCTTAAAGCCCGAGTATCAGGGAAAAGTGGAAGCCCAAGATTTCAGGCAATATTTACAAAAATGCGCCCAGGAGGGCAATTTGCCGAAATACGCAATACCGGATCGTTACGAACTGGTGGATGCAATCCCCAAAACAAGTGTGGGGAAGTTAGATAAGAAGCTGCTCAGAAAGACGTACCCATCTTAGTTTTTTTACTGTTTTGAAAATGTAATCATAAACATTAGTGGCTTTACCGCATGGGTAGTAAATAGGATAATGGAAAAAGCACTCTATGAAGCACTCAAAGATTTGCGCGGGAACATCCCGCGTCTGGCCGAATTGCTGAATCTTGGCGAGAATCAGGATATTACTTCCTGGACCCATATCGTTGATACTAAATTGCTCGCAAGATTTTCTCCTGATTTTCCGGTTGTAGCGGCAGTTTGCGGCGGCGGCTCATCGGGCAAATCCACATTATTCAACTCTCTATTGGAGGAGCAGCTGGCACCCACCGGCGGCAAGGCCGGCATAAATCGCCGGGTGCTTTTTTCAGTTCCCGCAGATCGCGCCACTGAAGCCGATTTGCTTACGGCTCTGGCGCAACCCTTTGAATCCGAACTAGAGCCCCTGCAAGACATCCAACATCTCTCAAGTCCCGGTGATCCATTATATGTTTTGAACCGCACGGCTGCCAGCAACATCGTTTTGCTGGACACCCCTGACTTTGATACCGGCGCTAAAGGTCGTTACATCAATCGGGAGGTGACCCGCAAGGCTCTGGAGGCCTCGGATATCCTCATTTACATTTTTACCAACTCCAATTACAACAACAGGGATAACACCGATTTTATCTCTCAAATGCTCACCGGAATCGGCAGGCGCAAATGTTTTCTGATCTACCGGGTGTATCCCAGTTTTACTGAGCAGGAGATTATCGAGCATGCGATGACGGTGGCCCGGGGCATCTACAACGACGACGCCAAAAAATTCCTTCTGGGAATTTATAGAGCAGACGAAGACAACCGGGTGGCGGCCGGTAAACGGTTCATGAAGTTGCGGCCGGTTTTCCCGGACGGCCCGAAGATTATGAACGCACTGGCGTCGGTCGATACCCGCAAGCTGAGATGGGAACTCCACGCTTCCATTTTAAGGGATGTGCTGCAACGGTCAGAAAAAATTTTTGAAGAAGCCAGGATTTCTGTGGACGAGCTTCAGTTGTACCTTGATGCCTTTCAAACGGCGCAAGGCTATTGCGTGCATGACGCCTTAAAACGCTTTCCCATGGATCGCGTCATGGGTCGATTCGCTCGAATCTGGTCCAAAAGCGATCCTCCCCATATCAAGTTTATGCGCAAAACCGGTGGTCTGATAGAGTTGCCCTTGAAGGCGGCACTCGGAGCAGCCGGCTGGGTAAAAGAGCAGCTCGATGCCGGGAATGCCAGACAGGAATCTTCCGATGATTTCCAGGAAAAACTGGATGAAGATCTGACCACCGCCGTCACGAGCATGCATTTGCAATCCGTCGGCCCTCAGATTTCTGCAACTGCTGCGCTAACCGATCCCGTCGCAAAACGGATGTTTGAAACGATCAACAAGATAAGAGAGAAAAAAAGCTTACCAAAGACTCAAAATCCCCGCGCCCGATCCTCAGATGACGGCAAAATTTTTACTTTCTTTGTATCACCCCATCCGGCAGTGTTGCCACAACAGCAGGTGCTGCGCGATAAGGAATTTAAGACCATCCTTAAAGCAATTCTATCTCAACGGGAAGACCTGATGGAAATTACACAGGATATGGATAAGGATCTCCAGGACCTGGCAGACCATTTCCGAAGCAAAATGAGTCTGTGGGCCAAAATCAATCAAACCTTTTGGGCATCATTGAATGTGCTGCCGGCTTCGGTGGCGATTACCTATGTGCTTTCTACAGGTGATCCGGTGGGTGCAGTCGGCATCAAGGTGAAATTGACCGGACTTATCGGCGCCAAGGATCTTTATGCCTTGATTGCGATTCCCGTGACCACCGGAATAAAAAAAGCCGATCAAAAGCAGCTTGAGGTTATGCTGGGTCCGATCGCGCAGACCTGGTTCAACCACAAATTAAAAAAAGCGCAACTTCTCTTTGAACAGCACATAACCGGCAGTATTCTTCAGGCTGCCGATACGGCCGTTACCGCTGCCACCCAAATGATTCGTAAGATCGAAAAGAACATGCACATCTACACAGGGGCAATAAGAAATGAAGACTGATCAAAAAACGGCTGTTTTAAAAGCGATCGGCAGAATCGAGGGGTTCAACAATGACCTCAGATTACTGACGGCCAAGCTGGAAACGGTTCCCCTCTGGCGGCCCGCAGATGCGCTGAAGAAACAATGCAATCAGGCAATTCAGATGATCAGCGACATTGCGCAGCGGTTCGAACGCAAACTCGTGGTGACCCTTGTCGGACCCTGTGGGTCCGGCAAGTCCACACTACTCAATGCGCTAGCTGGAGTTGAAGGCCTCTCTGAAACCGGTCATCAAAGACCCACCACCAAAAACTTAATTATCTTCAGCAATGATAGTGATGACGCCAATCAGCTGGCTGAAAATTTCGAAAGCGATACGGTGGAAATTAAATCCAGTACTGAAACCGATTCTTTGAAACATGTTCTGCTGATCGATACGCCGGATACAGACAGCAGGGCTTATAAAGACCATATTCCGCTGGTCCAAAAAGCGATTGCCCAATCGGATATGCTCATTTGTGTTTTCGATGCGGAAAATCCGAAAAGAATGGATCATGTCGATTTTCTGGCACCCTATATAGAAAAGTTTGATGGTGAATCTTTGGTGGGTGTGCTGAACAAATGTGATCGCCTGGATGAACAGGAGCTCAAAAATCGGATTCTACCTGATTTTTTTGACTATATCCGGGCGGCCTGGAAAGGTCGGGTTGATAAGGCCTTGTGCATTTCTGCCCGCCGCCATTTAAGCGATCCGAAATGGGATGAATCCGCCGACCCAAAACATGATTTTGATCAATTTGAGGAATTACAAAAATTGGTTTTTAATACGATAAACCGGGCCGGGTATATTGTCGACAGAAGGTTTGAAAACGCCAGGAGCTTACGGGACTATGTTGTCGGTGAAGTAAGCCGTGAATTATCACGAACTGAGGGTGCATTGGTCTCGGCTGAGCAGCAAATAAAGATGGCCGAAAAAAAAGCGCTGATAAAAACTGCTTCAGCCATGCACCAGGATGATTCGAGACAGGTTTTCGGTATCAATGTTTTTGTGTATCAAAAATTAGCCCAGCTGTGGATAGGTCCGATGGGGTGGATAATAGCCATCTGGGCCCGCCTGTTGATTTTCGGTAGTGGAATCGTCGCCCTTCTTCGCTATGGCCGTCCGGTCCGCCGGATTTTGGGAACAATTTCGGCGTTGAGGCATTTCAAAGATTCAACCGTAATTGAGGATCGTAAAAAGGAGGTGCAGGTCGATGCGGCCTTTCGAAGTTTCAAAATGGTCACCATGCAACACTGGCCGGATATAGCCGAAAATTTGATAAAAGGCGGATTTGACAGCGGTGTTAGGGGTCTTGAAAATGCGCTGGCCGGTGGCCAACGATTCACTGAGAAGCTCAGCGCCATGTGGGTGGAAAATTTGGACAACGAAATTGAAAGGGTTTCGCGGAAACTCAGTGGTTTTATCCTCCAAGTTCTTTTCAATATCCCGACTATCGGTATTCTGGGTTATTGCGGCTGGCTAACGCTGAGCAACTTTTTTAGCGGGACTTACCTGGCGGGTGATTTTTTCCTGCATGCCGTATGGGCCATTGGGACTGTTATGTTATTGAGCTTTTTTATCCTTCAGATTGTTATTCGGCTGGCAGCCGGCAGCGATCGAATCACGACCAGAGCCCTAAAAAAACTAAAATCCAACGCCGACCAAATTGACGCGCCTCTGGACAACCCGGCACGGTCCCAGCTTGAAAGCGTCCTGGAATTGTTCACCATCGCCGACCAAGTTGACAAATAAACCCCTTATATTTAAAAAAATGGATCTCCTGATCAGCATTACCGATTATTCATAATAATGTAACAGTTGGTGAAAAGTGTTATTTTAATTGGGAATTGTCGCGCTAATTCCATCTTTGACCTTGCATTGATCCGTGTGATGGCAGTGCGCTGCAAGTAGGTTCATGTCTTAGATTAACAGCTATTCCAACCAGTTAAACGTCCGATCGACCGCTTTTTTCCATTCACGGTAGTACTTTTCCCTGACTCCCGAGTCTAATGCGGGTTGCCAGGTTTTATCCTCTTCCCAGTTGCGGCGCAATTCCTCCAGCCCCTCCCAGAACCCGACTGCCAGGCCGGCGGCATAAGCGGCTCCGAGGGCAGTGGTTTCGGACACCCTGGGCCGAACCACCGGGACCGTTAAAATGTCGGATTGAAACTGCATCAGCAATTCATTGCCGACCATGCCGCCATCGACTTTGAGTTTGGTCAATTCAACACCGGAATCCTTGTTCATGGCTTCCACAATATCACGCGTCTGATAGGCTGTGGCTTCCAATACCGCCCGCGCTATATGTCCCCTGTTAACAAAGCGAGTCAGACCCACAATAACGCCCCGTGCGTCCGAGCGCCAATAAGGGGCGAACAGGCCGGAAAAAGCGGGTACAAAATAAGCGCCGCCGTTATCTTCAACCGTTTTTGCCAGCGTTTCAATTTCGGGTGCACTGGATATCAGTCCAAGGTTGTCCCTCAGCCATTGCACTAGGGCACCGGTAATGGCAATGGAGCCCTCCAGGCAATATACCGGCGCCTGGTCATTGATTTGATATCCCAAAGTGGTGAGCAGGCCCTGGCGGGAGACAGTTGGTGTGGTGCCGGTATTCAGTAGGAGAAAACAACCGGTGCCGTAGGTATTTTTGGCCTCACCCGCATCAAAGCAGGTTTGTCCGACCAGGGCTGCCTGCTGATCCCCCAGCGCCCCGCAAACAGGTATCTCAGCCTCAAAAGGGCCGTCCTTGCGGGTCATGCCCCAGGTGTTCGTGTCAGAGGACGGCACAATGCGGGGCAGAATCCGGGGCGGGATGTCCATGGTTTTCAGAATCTTTTCGTCCCATTTAAGCGTTTGCAAATCCATCAGCATGGTGCGGCTGGCATTGGTGACGTCGGTGACATGACTCCCGCCATCGGGTCCACCGGTGAGCCACCAGATGATCCAGGTTTCCATGGTGCCGAACAGGGCATCGCCTTTTTCGGCCGCCTCCCGGGCCGGCGCCACATTGTCCAAAATCCATTTTATTTTGGGGCCTGAAAAATAGGTGGCAATGGGCAAACCGGTTTTATCCCGGAAACGGTTTTGACCGTGATCACGCATTAATTCCTTGCAAATGTCATCCGTGCGGGTGCACTGCCAGACAACGGCATTGGAAAAGGGCTTGCCGGTTTTTTTATCCCAGATAACCGTCGTCTCACGCTGATTGGTAATACCGATGGCCGCCAGATCAGCCCCGGTTCGACCGGATTTTTCCAAGGCACCCCGGATGACGTCCCGGGTGTTTTGCCAGATCTCGGCCGGATTATGTTCGACCCATCCGGGCCGTGGAAAAATCTGCTCATGCTCTTTTTGTTCGACAGCCACGATCTGCCCGCTATGGTCAAAAATGATGAAACGGTTGCTGGTTGTGCCCTGATCCAAAGCTCCCACATAGTTGGCCATGTTTCATTCTCC
>CAMYNZ010000169.1 GCA_947259865.1 uncultured Desulfobacterales bacterium
GCTACGACCCCTTATGCATGAGTTTGCACGATGCAGTCGCTGATGATTCATGCAGTCCGCCAAAGACCTATGGCGGATCAAAAAAACTCCCCGACCCCTGAAATAAATATATATCATAGTCACTATCGGAAACTACTTATCCTTCAATCCGCTGAGTCGATTGTATAACCGTCCGATTTTGGCCGGCGGGATGCCGAGTAGATAAGCAAAGATGACAAGCTGATTGATCAACCAAATTTTATAGATTCCGGCCTGCAGCCATCTGCGCGGCGATGTGTATACCGCCAACGGCAGGGTGATGATACGCCCCCTTTTGACCAGCCGCCGCATCAATTCAAAATCTTCCATAATTGATATGTGACGAAACCCGCCGATTTCCTGAAAAAGTGACGCCCAAACAAAAATGGCCTGATCGCCGTAAGGCATCTTCATGCGGTGGGATCGCCAGTTAGCCAGCCGTTCAATGACCCGAAATGTTGCAATCGGAGAATCCACCCGCAGTTCAAATGCACCGGCCGCAACGCCGACACCATCCATTGCCCGGCGGATGTGAAAATCAAAATATTGGGGCAAGCGTGTGTCGGCATGAACGAACAAAAGCAATTCTGCGGAAGCTGCTGCTGCCCCGGCATTCATTTGCCTGGCTCGGCCGGTTGGTGTCTGGATCACGGCTGCACCCAAGTCCCTGGCAAGCTGAACGGTATTATCCGTGCTGCCACCATCCACCACAATAATCTCAAGATTTTCTCCGGACTGAATGTGATTGAGGGTTTCGACAATATATTCGGCTTCATTTAGGGTAGGTATAATAACCGATATGCGTCGGCAGTCGGCTGCTGTCGAACAACACGTGCCACCGGCATTTTCCCAGGCGCAAAGATCCTCAGGTCGGTCCACATCCGTCAGTTTTTCTAAAAGCGTATATTTCAAACCCATTGTTTCCGCGATTTTTACAGACTGGTTTAACACCGATGTGCTGCCCCAGGATATACCGGTCAATAGTTGCGGCAGGGCTCGATTAAAAGCAGATTGTTTCAAACCAATCAAATAGTAGCCCCCATCGTCGGCAGGGCCCAGCACGAGATCGTCGTTTTGAAGCGAATTGAAGGCCTGGCGAAGAATTTCCAACGAAATGCCGGGAATATCGGCACCGATGATTACCGCAGTTGCGGCCCCGTTCGCAAAGGCCTCTTTGAAGGCCCGGCCCATACGGCGGCCAAGATCGCCTTTACCTTGTGATGAATAGATAAAATTGGAACCCAGCCAGTTTTCCATCAATTGTAGGCTGCCGCCTTCAAATCGGATTTCAATTGATACCGGGCCAGTAGTCGTAAGATTTCTGATTTGTGAAACGATGTGTTCCGTCATACGGCGCTGTAACGCTGCGGCCCCCTCAGCGCCAAGGTGTGGGATAAGGCGGGTCTTGGTTCGTCCCGGCTCGGGATAGCGTGTGAGGACAATCAATCGCTCCCGATGATTTTGTGCCATCCTCCAGCTCCAATCAGTTCATTAACACTTTCCGGTGACAGCCTGTACTTTCACGATGCCTGCTTGTGCATGCAGATCCCGCTGTCAGACTTGGGCGCATCGCGGGGCTGACAATTCTTTCCGCTGCTGGCAAAATTTAGTGCCTCCATGTCTCACAGTGAATTTGATATCTAATTATTTCGTTGGCTTTCAAGCAAAAAATACAAAAGATTGTCTGTAAAGGCCGGATTTTTGGTGAGATCTAAATGATTTGAAAATAAAAACAACACTTGCGTCCAGTGTATCGGAGAAATGAGTCGTTCCATTCGACTTCCGGTCCGGCGTTCATCCATGAGTGCGCTGCTGCGCAGTACGGTACCGTCCCCCGGTCCTTTTTCGACGATGGACAGATTACCGTCTGAGTCAAAACGGGCGGTTTCATCGGTATCCTCCGAATCGCCGGCCACCAGAAAATAATGAAGTGTGGCCGGCGGGGTGGCTGGCATATCGATGACAGCGGTGAACTTTTTGGCCCGTTTGAGCGCTTTACGCTGATGATCCAGGGCAATCCGCCGGCGTTGCGCCGGACTTTGGATTTCGGGCAACAGCGATTTCAATAACGCGTCCTGCTTTGGATCGGCCAGACTCCAGCCGTTATTCTGCCACAGGTCGGGTGCAAATATATCCTTTACGGCGCGACCCTTACTATCCAATAAAGGCCGGTGACGGCTGCGCGGAAGCAACTGATAAAGCGCCGGCATGGTACCCAACACCGCTGCCGGATAGCGGGGCAACAACCGTGCCGGACGATAACCTTTGACAAGAGCAAGCATGGCGGAGATAGAACCGGCATTGGGTGTGCCGATCATAACCAGGTGCTCCACATAGCGGCTGCCGTCCCAGGTTACATTGGGCAGGCTTTCGTCATCGGGTAGATCCTGCACCCCGTATCTTAGGTAGTAACGGGCAACCAGACCGCCCATGGAGTGGGCCACAATGTCGAATTTAACATCGTAATCCTTTAAACCGAAGCGCTTTTCGATCTCGCCTTGCACATACTTGCGTTTTTCTTTGATAAATCGATCGAGTTCTATGGCGCTTTCGACAATATCCCTTCGCCAGTCGAAAGTAAATTGAAAGCATGTAAAATGACGGTCCCCGTAATCGACGATGCCGGCCGCTGCCGACTGTTGATCCCGGTAACCGCCGAGTCCCAGGACGCTCAATATATACGCATAGGTATTCAGCTCCAGAGGATACCCCAAAACATTGAATGTAACCTGGTCAAGTGTAAAATCAGGCCAGAGATCATCCCGCAGGTCACTGAGCTTTTGCCCCTCTGCCATGGGCAGACCAATACGTCGTGCTCCCGAGGTGGTGTTCGGATTTATCCGGCTCAAACCAAAGGTTCCCCAGGCAATTTCTCCGGTTGCCTTCTCTACCAGTCTGCTCCCCAGGATTCCGGGTATAAGAATAACAGGGTTGCGATGGGGGCTCTCATTCTGAACCAGGTCATTATAGAGTCCGCCCAGATCGGGGGGTTTATAGGGTGAGACACAGGCGTTTAAAACGAAAATCAACAGCAGCGGGGCAAAATTTCGTATACGCATGGCTGACCCCATCTTAAAACGTAATGACATAAACCTCAACAGTATACCGGGAGGGTTTTATTGCTCGTTGCCCTTGACTCAGGATAACAGGAGATTAACGATTATCAATCGGCACAAAGACACATTCTTCCGGACCGCAGTAATCACCGATGTAATCTGACTCGGGCCGATACAAGGTCGGTTTTTCAGCGGCACCGGCAAACTGCTCTTCGATGACATGCGCGGTCCAGCCCGCGATGCGGGCTATGGCAAACACCGGTGTAAAATAATCCAATGGGATACCCATCGCATAATAGAGCGATGCGCTGTAAAAATCGACATTGGTGTAAATATCTATCCCTTTGCGGTCTTTAAATGCCGCCTTGCCCTTTTGTTCCAGAATTCGCGACATTTTATACCACTGGGGCTGACCGATGCGCTGTCCCATTATTTCAGACATGGGCGCCAGTATATGGGCCCGAGGGTCATCGACCTTATAGACCGCATGTCCCAAACCAAAGATTACCCGTCCCGCATCCAGCTCCGTATTTACAAATTTTTCCACCGCATCCGGCGAACCGATTTTCAATAACATCTGCATCACTCGGGTATTGGCGCCGCCGTGCAGTTCACCCGATAAAGACCCCACCGCACCGGCTACGGCTGCATACATGTGCGCCCGGGTAGAAGCGATTTCTCGCGCAGCAAAAGTGGATGCATTAAACGAATGCTCGGCATGCAGCAGCAGCGCGACATCTAAAAAATGGGCCACATCGGCGTCCGGAGTTTCTCCCGTCAGCATATATAAAAAATTGGCCGCGTGATCTAAATCCGACGACGGTTCCACCAGATCATTACCGGTACGAATCCTTTCCCAAAACGCCAGTACAATCGGCAGCTTGGCAATCAGACGAACCGCCATACGCAAGGACGCCTCACGGCTCGATTCTACCGTGTCTGCATCGTGATTGGCCAGCATGGAAACCCCGGCCTGCAATATATCCATCGGTAAAGCATCCACCGGCCGGCTTTGGAGAGCAGTGATCATCGCGGCCGGTATGTGACGCTCGGCCACAAGACGGGCTTTAAATTCCTTGAGCTCAGCGACATCGGGCAGCTTTTCATACAACAATAAATGACAGATCTCTTCAAAGGTAGAGCTCTTTGCCAGGTCCGGCACCCGATACCCGCGGTAAATCAGTTTGCCGACGTCTCCATCAACATCGCTGATGCGGGTGCTGGCAATCGTTACACCGCGCAACCCCGTATTGATAATTGGATCCCTTTGTTCCATGGCTTACCTCATATGTTGGGTTTGGTTCAAAATTAATCAAATCGTAACTCGATACCTCAGGGGTCGGGGTATTTTTTTCACGACAAGATGCCGGGTTGTTGCCTGCCAGGCTTGACAGCGGCAACTGCCTTACAATTTACCACCGGCTGTTTACAACTATCACTCGAACAAGAACCGACTCCGTGTTTTGCCTTTTTAGGCGGCAATAGCCCTCTGCCGGTTGGAAGCACCGGGGCGATCATCTTGGCGTGAAAAAAACACCCCGACCCCTGAGATACCTATATTAATATTAAAGCCGGGTTATTTCAGCCCGTTGTTATTCAGAAGATTCATTTACTATCCGGCGCAGGACAAACGGCAGTATACCACCGTTTTGAAAATAACCGACTTCAACCTCTGTATCCAAGCGTGCAATTACTTCGAAATCGATCTTATGTCCGTTTTCATTTATGGCCATTACCTGAAGCACTGCACGGGGCTTAATATCCTCGATACCAGCGATGTGGAATGTTTCGGAACCATCTAATCCAAGGCTTTCTATATTTTGACCCTCTTTGAAAACCAGCGGCAGCACACCCATACCGACCAGATTGCTGCGGTGTATCCTTTCAAAAGATTCCGCAACGACCGCCTTGACACCCAACAGCGTTGTCCCTTTTGCAGCCCAGTCTCTGGAAGATCCGGTGCCATATTCCTTGCCACCCAGGACAACAAGCGGTGTCGCGCTGCGCGCATACTCCAGGGCGGCATCATAAATGAACATTTCTTTTTTTTCGGGTAACTTCAAAGTAAAACTGCCCTCCCTGGGTGAAACAAGGGTATTTTTTATTCTAATGTTGCCGAAAGTGCCGCGCATCATAACTTCGTGATTACCCCTGCGGGATCCATAGGAGTTAAAATCCTTGGCCGCCACCTTCTTGGCGATGAGATATTTACCGGCAGGATATTCGGCCGGAATGGCACCGGCCGGTGATATATGATCGGTGGTTACCGAATCTCCCAGGAATAAAAGTGCTCTGGCTTCATTCACATTGGACAAATTCTCGTGGTCGAGGGTGAAGTTTTCAAAATACGGCGGTCTTTTGATATAGGTGGAACGTTTATCCCATTTAAAGGTCTCGGTTTCGGAAATCTTCAGGTTTTTCCAAAATTCGTCACCGTCAAAAATTCTATTGTACTCATGCTCGTAATATTCTTTTTTTACATGTTTTTGAATCAGGGTATCGATTTCTTTGTTTGAGGGCCAGATATCTTTAAGAAAAACGGGGGCGCCGTTAGAATCCAGACCTACCGGTTCAACCGTTAAATCAACATCGATTCTCCCGGTCAGGGCAAAAGCAACCACCAGCATCGGCGAGGCCAAAAAATTGGCTTTGATGCTCTGATGGATCCTGGCTTCAAAATTACGATTACCGGAAAGTACCGCAGCGACAGTCAGGTCGTTTTCTGCAATTGTCTTTTCTATCTCCGGGTGCAGGGGCCCGCTGTTTCCGATACAGGTGGTGCAGCCGTAAGCGGCCAGGTGAAAACCGATCGCTTCAAGGGATGTCATCAAATCTGCGTCCTGGAGATATCGCGTAACGACCTTCGAACCCGGCGCCAGGGAGGTCTTCACATAACCCGGCACCCGCAATCCTTTTTGAACGGCATTTTTGGCTAAAAGTCCGGCGCCAAGCAAAACAAACGGATTTGAGGTATTGGTGCACGAAGTGATGGCTGCAATTACCACAGATCCATGACCAATTTTAGCCTCTTTGCCGTTTAGGTTGACTTTATATGTTCTCGGGCGGTCAGGACTGCAGGCAGATGGCCTGACGGTTTGACTGCCGGATTCGTCGTGGAACTTGGATAAATGGGGCATGTCCGCATCTCTATCATAGGCACATCCGAGAATAGCTCCGAAATTTTTCTTTAAATCTTTTAGGGGTATTCTGTCCTGCGGTCTGGCCGGACCGGCAACGGCAGGCCCGATAGTAGAAAGATCGATTTCCAGTACTTCGGTATATTCCGGGTCCTCACCACCGGTGTAGAACAATCCCGTGGCTTTAGTGTAGCCTTCAACGATTGCCGCCCGTTGTTCTCGATTGGTCAGCATAAGATAACGAATGGTTTTTTCATCGACCGGGAAAAAACCAAGCGTAGCACCGTATTCAGGCGTCATATTGGAGATGGTTGCCCGGTCGGGAACGTTCAATTTTTTTATCCCGGGACCAAAAAATTCAACAAATTTTTCAACCACGTTGTGTTGCCTGAGCATTTCCGTAACCACCAGGACAAGGTCGGTGGCGGTAATTCCGGGGTTCAATTCACCCACCATCTTAACCCCGATCACCTGGGGAATCGACATGTAGTAAGGCTGACCGAGCATCACGGCTTCGGCCTCGATGCCGCCGACACCCCACCCCATGACACCGATACCATCAATCATGGTTGTGTGAGAATCGGTGCCGACCAGAGTGTCGGGATAGGCCAGCTTTTGGCCGTCGGTCTTTTCGGTCAGCACCACCCTCCCGAGGTATTCGAGGTTTACCTGGTGGCATATTCCCGAGTTTGGCGGAACCACCCTGAAATTATCAAAGCTTTTTTGGGCCCATTTTAACAGTGCGTATCTTTCAGCATTGCGGTCATATTCTTTGGCAACGTTTTTCTTTAAAGCATCATGGGTGCCATAATAATCCACCTGAACGGAGTGATCCACAATCAAATCCACCGGCACCAGCGGGTTGATTTTCATGGGATCCCCCCCGAGGGTTTTGATTGCATCCCGCATTGCGGCCAGATCCACCACGGCAGGCACACCGGTAAAATCCTGCATTAAAACGCGAGCCGGATGGTAGGGAATTTCTATGGGTTCATCATATCTTTTTTGCCACCTGGCAATATTTAGCAGATCTTCTTCCCGAACAACACGGCCATCAAGTTTTCTTAAAAGGTTTTCAACAAGAATCTTAATTGAAAACGGTAGACGTTTGATATCGGCAACACCTTTTTCCTGAAGCCGGTTAATATCAGCAATAGTATATTCCTGATCCTTTATCCTAAGCTGCCTGATAAAATCTTCTCTATCCATGACCGCTCCTTACTCCTCACCTTTTATCTTTTTTATAATTTTGGGTATAAAAAATGAAAAGATAAACAGTCCCACCGAAAAAAAGACTTTAAACTGGATCAGCTGCCCCCAGTCACCGGATGCCCATACCTTTGTCAGGATTCCGAAAAAATTGGTGAATATAAAGGTCCCAACGATGATCCCAAGACCGGTGCCCGCAAAGTAATCCCAAAATCGAACACTGGTTAATCCCATGCCAAAATTCATCGGTGTAAACGGAAAATACACAAGGCGCAAATAAAGCACGGTTTTAAAACCGTTACGCTCAATGGCCTCATCATATTTTTTAAGTTTATCGCCGATCAGAGAAGCGGCGAATTCTCTGCCCAGCGTCCTACCGATGAAAAAAGAAGCACTGGAACCCAGCATGGCACCAACCCAAACAACGACAAATCCCCAATATGCTCCAAAAATCCCTCCTCCCACTGCGGTTAAAAGGGTTCCCGGAACAAACAAACATATCCCCAGTGTATAAATTACTATAAACACGAGGCCCTCCCTGAAACCAGCGGCATCAAGAAATCCACGCAATGCCTCTTCGGTTAAATAGGCT
>CAMYNZ010000170.1 GCA_947259865.1 uncultured Desulfobacterales bacterium
AGGTTCCTCAATATTATAGACGGAGAAATACCCTTGAACCGTGTCTTCACGGTGCTCACAACCAACCGGCTGGATATTCTGGATCCGGCCCTCATACGATCCAAACGCCTGAAGGTAATGGAAATTTCGGGTCACCTGCGCAAACGGGATATCTTTGGAATTATCGAGCAATCCCTAAAGGAAGTGCCGCTGGCAGACGGACTCGATGTGGATGCCATTCTGACGGCCTCCCAGGGTATTTGCAATACCCCGGCAGATTATGCCGCATTTGTGGAAAAGGCCCGCTCCCTGCGCAGTACCGAATATGAAGTGCTGCTCAGGTTGCGTTCACATTCAGGGGTTTCAGGTAATAACCTTGTCAATTTTATTAAATTTAATTTCAAGACCCTGATCGGTATTCTGGATGCGGTAAATGCGCCCCAAAAAATCCGGGCCCAGGTAAAAGGTGATCCGGGCGGGTTTCTAAATCAATACGATAAAATAATCGAAATTTTAGCTTACATAAAGAATGTCGAAGAATATCCGCTGATGCCGTCGCATTTGCATTCTGCCCGCCAGGAGATCTCACAAAGTCCGGTTAAAAAAGGCAAGGTGCAGCTGGATGATTTTCTGGAGTCAGAACTTAGCCAGGAGCCCCAGGTGGGATTCATTATCGGGGTGGGCGCCAATGATGTTGCCGGCATACTTCTGCCAATTGCCACCAGCCTGACTTACAACATCGGACCCGAAAAAGTAATGGTCACCGGTGCAGTTTCTTCCTCCGCACCGGGGGCAGCCGAGCTTGACATGGCCGTAAAAATGACGCAGCAATCCGCCCAGGAGGCATTAACCATGGTAAAAAATTACCTGCAGGATCTCGATCCAAAGGTGGGTATGTCTCGTCTTCTGGGTGACTATCTGGATCACTATACCATTCATCACCAGCTCCTATCTGCTTCCTACACCGTGGGTGGTCCTTCCGCCGGCTATGCCCTGGCGCTTAACACACTTTCTTCGCTCCTGTTGATACCGGTTTACAATGATTTCGGCATCACCGGCGCCCCCTGGACAAAAGGGGTCAAAAAAGGCGAGGTGGGGGGTTCGGTCATCATCGGCGGCCACAAGAAAAAAGCCCAAAAAGTCCTGCTGCATCTGCGACGGATGTATATGCCCCTGCAAAACTATAAGGACCTGGAGTTGGAGTTTCTCGAAAACTATTGGTCCCAGAGTAAAGATATCCTGGGGGTCACCTATTTTGGTGATCTTGTGCCCGAAGTCATGCACTTCGGAGAGGATCATGAAGAAATACTGTTAGAGCTGATCGAAACGCGGATTAAATACAAGCTAAACAAATACAGGGGCAACAAGGCGTCGGAAGAGATGAAAGAATCGATTTTAAGGAAAAAAGATATTTTAAAAACTCGCGTGGAAAAAGAAATATTAAGCCGGCTGGCTGCGTTGCGAAGTTATCTAAGAACGCCTGCCCATGACCCCCATATTTCTCTCGAAGAAATCTTCCGCAAAAGAAAAAACAAAATGAAAAGCCTGGTTGGTCCTTTGCGGGCTTACGTTCAAAAGCGGTGGGGAAAGATAACCCACACTACCCAATCGAAAGATTCCGATTCAAAACACGATCATGGGTCCGAACACGATACCGAAAAACGGATTAACCCATCGGTATAGACTCAGCAGCGCCTTTTTGGTGTCAGCGTAACAGCCTTCCAGAAAGAGGAGTTTTAATTTTTCAGGATTTCGACTGGCCGCAATAGTAGCCGCCGCAGCGCCAATGGAGTGACCGTAAAGAATCACCGGCTCCGGGATCCAGTTCAAGACCGCCTCAATATCTTCAGCGAATCGCAGCGGATTCATAAATCTATAGGGACTCGAGTTTCCATGGTCCCTGGCACTGTGATAGATTACATCTGTTAAATATTAATTGCCAAAAAACCACTCCATTTTGTTTACCCTTTGGACTTCGCTTTCAGCTAGGACCCAATAGGTCGGGAAGGCCACGCCAGAGGCAAACAAGCCGCAGAAAGCACCGGATGGTCTCAAAAAAGATTAGGCCCCCAAAAGGGGGGATTAATTCGATTTTTTTAGAAGTTCTCTGCGTAATAAATCCAATGCCGCTGTGGCAAATATTTGTTTATTCATTGATCTGTTTTCAAACGAAAAAAAATGGCGTCTGGATATCGAGCCTTCGGGTCCGGCAACTCCGATGCAGACGGTACCCACTGGCTTTTCGGCAGTACCGCCGCCTGGTCCGGCAACACCGGTGGTCGCAAGGCCGTAGGTTGCCCCTGAAACTTGCCTGACGCCTTGGGCCATCATTTTGGCAGTTTCCACATGCACCGCCCCGTGTTGATCAAGTAGCGACGAAGATACACCCAAAAGGCTGATTTTTGCATCATTGGAATAGGTGACGGCCGAGAAAAGGAAATAATCAGAGCTTCCCGGGACGTTCGTTAACCGGTGGGATATAAGGCCACCGGTGCAGCTTTCGGCGACGGCCAGCGTGGCCTTTTCCCGCCGCAGTATATCTCCGACAACAGCTTCCATGGAACTTCCATCGGCAGAAACCACCCGTTCCCCGAATTTCTGAAAAATCCATTCGGCAGCATTATCCAAAGTGCGGCTTAGATAATTTTTATCTTTGCTGCGAGCGTAAAGTTTAATATGAATTTCCGGAAATACCACCCGCAAACCCAGTTTTATGTCGGGAAATTTTTCCGTAAAATGCGCCAGTTTCTCGTCAGTCGCGGATTCGGTTAAACCAAATGTGACAATATTTTTTACCGTGGAAAATTCACGCGTTTTACCCTGAAATTTCTCTATCCGCGGAAGGACCTCTTCAGCGAGCATATGCCGCATTTCGGAGGGAACGCCGGGCAAAAAGAAACACCGGCAGCGTCCGATTGTTAATAAAAAGCCGGGGGCCGTTCCCACAGGATTGGGTAAAAGTTCGGCACCCCCGGGCAGCAGGGCCTGTTTTTTATTGGCCGGTGTCAGCGGAAGATTTCGAGCCCTAAAAAAGTTTTGCATTGACGCCAGGGCGGCATTGTCCAAAATGAGTTCGACCCCGGCCGCTCTGGCGGCCGAAAATGCCGTCACATCATCTGCGGTTGGACCCAGCCCGCCGGTTACCACCGCAACGTCTGAAGAATTTCCGATGTCCGTCAGTACGGAAACAATACCATCAACATCATCTCCGACACAAATATGCCTATTCACCTCGATTGCCGCCTCTTCGAGTTTTTGAGCTATATGGGCCGAATTATGGTCGAGGATGGCACCTGAACGGAGCTCATCTCCGGTAGATAGAATTTCTGCTTGCATGATTATTTCTCTTTCTCGAAGTGGTTTCAAAACTTCAGATTGGGTTCAAGAGCAAGCCCGCCACAATAGCGGCGGATAAAGCGCAAACCGATCCGCCGTCGCTTACAAAGCTATGCGGGACAAGTGAAAAAGCGCAGTCCGCCAGAGTACGTTGGCGGATGAGCAGTACATTTTGAAGAGGTTTGCAATCCGCCAAAGATCTCTGGCGGATTAATCCGCCTATGATCTCTGGCGGACTTATTGGGCCTTAGATGGGGTTTGGGAACCACTTCTAATCAGATTCCTGCCGGTCTGGACTACCTGGCGGCTTTAAGACGAACATGGATGGAGAAATAGAAACATTTGTCAGGTATCGGTCGATTTCAAGTGAAAAACCATCGCCCTTGTCGTTGGAAATATCAAGTCGCACCGGCACCCGGTACCCTTGAACTTCCAGCATGTTTTTAAATTCAGCACGATAGCGCAGCCGGCCCTTTCTATTATATACCTCAATTTTCCATGCCCTTTTCTTATCGCTTGTCAGGTAAATCTTCTCGATTATGCCGCGCCACCGTTTACCCAACACAAGAACATTATCATTTCCAGACAACCCCGGCACCAAAGCAACCGAGGAGTATTCATACAGAGGCGCCCGACCGCGCAGAAGCTCAATAATATCGCTGGATTTAACAGGCAATGACAGGATTTCCTCCAGGCTGGCATCGGATGCCCGTATTTTTTTAAATGGATCTTTTTTATTTTGCAGATCGAGGTAGTAAAGATATGAACCGTCGGTTGACAGCCTGGGTCCGGGATGCCCGGATATGAGCACAACAATGCTGAGACTGGAAGGCTCGGCGCCGACCCATGCAACCCGCTCGGCGATCTGAGTATAGGCTTTGTTCCAGAGCCTTATTTTGCCAACACCCTTGAAAGTATTTAAATCAGCATTGACTTTATCCAACACCAAAAGCAATTTACGGGCCTGGTTACGAGCGGCCGCTAATTCCTGGGGGCTCAAACCATCGGTAATGCGCTCAAGACCGCCTGATCTCCAGTAACTGCACGCATGTAAATATAGCACAGAAAGTAAGATACACGCTGCAACCGCCAAACGGTGAATTGGGTGTTTCATTTTCTCCAGGCTCAGGTCTTTATCAGGCGCCAGCATGCCGCAATGACGCGTTCCGGCAGAAATCTGTGGCATGGGATTGAATGTTGCCCGAGGGTATTGAAGCCGAACTCAGGGACGTGGCCCCAATTCGATGTTTATAGAAATTCCACTACATCAATTAAGAAGATTTTGTATCTTCTCTTCGATTTCTTTCGTATCCTTCTTTTTATTTTTCAACGATTGCTGATAATACTTGAGGGCGTTTTTCTGATCGTTTGTTTTTAAATAAGTATCCCCTAAATGCTCCAGCATAATCGGATCGTCGGGTACCAGTTCAATGGCTCTTATCAGCAGCTTTAAAGCCTCTTGATAAAGACCCTTTTTATAATACACCCATCCAAGGCTGTCTGTAATGTAGCCGTCGTTGGGTTTATACTTCAGGGCTCGTTTGATAAGCCGTTCGGCTTCATCGAGGTCTCGGCCCAGATCAGCGTAAGTATATCCCAGATAGTTCAGGGCATTTGCATGTTTGGGATCAAGCTTAATGGTTGTTTTCATTGCTTCCATGGATTTTTCTTTATGGCCTCTCTTGTCATAAACAACCCCCAGCCGGAAGTAGAACTTGGCGCGTTTCGGCTCGATGCCAATGGCCTGCTTGAGATATTGCTCGGCTTCTTCATATTTTTCGCTTTCTTCATAAAATGTACCCAAATAATACATGAACTCGGGATTTTTCGGATCGTTTTTCAATACATCTTTCAAAAAATCGATGGCAGTATCAATATTTCCCTGCTCCTGGTAAAGATAAGAAATGTGTACCGTCGCGTCCTGGAAAAACCGGGTCCGCGGCTTCACCTTTTTGAATGCCCCCATGGCCTTGTCATTATTTTTTTTTCCGTAAAAGGCGACACCTGCAATATAATGAAGATCCGAGCTTTGCGGTGCACCCTTTAACAGACCCTTGAGCACGATAATGGCATCATCATATCTATTGGGGTCGATAAAAATCTGAATAACTTTTAATATAACCTCGAATTCTTGGAGGCTTCTGGCTCCCAGATCGGTAAAAAGTGTTTGGGATTCCTCAAATCGACCATTTTTATGATAAAGATAACCGAGTTCAAGTGCAGCCCGGATATTATTGGGATGTTTATCCAGAATGTCCTTATAAATTTGGAGAAGCGCCTGCTTTTTTCCCTGTGATTTATATAAACCCAGTAACTCAAACCTCGGTTCGACTAAATCCGGTTTCAGTTCCAGAGCTTTTTTGAATTCCTTTTCAGCTTGCCGGAATTTGCCGGTCTTGGTGTAAATTGTGCCCAGAAAAAAGTGTCCCGGATAGGAATCGGGAAAATTTCGGATCAATTCCCGAAAAACCTTTGCGGCACTGTCCGTATGGCCTTCCTGCAGGAGAACACCACCGAGCCGCAAATATATATCCTTGTTGGTTTTATCCAGACGGATTACCTTCTCATATGCCTGCCTGGCGCCATCGTTGTCTTTGGACGCTTGTTTTATTCTGCCATATAGTATCAGAGTTTCTACATCATTGGGGTGTTCCTCCAGGATTTTTGATAGAACCTGCAATGCGTTTGCATGCTCTTTGTGCTGTGCGTATAAGCCTGCCAATTCTCTTTGCAGATACAAGGAGTCAGAATCTTCGGCGATTGCTTTTTTGAGAAGTATAATTGCCTTATCGAGGTTGCCTTTATTTTTTTCGAGTTGGGCCTCTATGAAGTAATAGTATTGGTTGGTAGGTCTATTAAAGCGTACCGGTTCATTTCTGGCCTGCTGGGGAAATGTCTTTTCCAGCGTACAGCCGGATACGGTTAAGAGGGCCATATTTAATACAGCCACCTTCACTAAAAAATATTTCATATGTTGAAATCCCGTTGGTTTAGATGCAGGGGTATTACAGTTTATTCAGTTAGGCTCTCATCGGAATATGATGCAAAATCAGGAATCTCTCTTTTAAAAAATTCTCTCATTTTTTTGATGATGTTCTTTTCCACCTGGCGCACACGTTCTCGCGATATGCCATATCGGTCCCCGATCTCCTGTAAAGTAACCGGATTGTCCGAAAAAATCCGTAAGTCAAATATTTCTTTCTCACGGGGTGTCATTTTTTTTCTAAACTCGGAAACCTTATTGTGAAGAAGCGCCTCTATTTCCTTTTTAGCAACTTTGTCTTCTATTGATTCGGTCGGGGTGGCCAGGAATTCAATTCTTTCGGTATCTGAATCGTCTTTAAATGGTGCATCCAGCGATAAATCCCACCCATCCAGTCTCTGATCCATATCCACAATTTCCCGTTCCGATACCCCCAGTCTCTCAGATAACAGTTTGGGCTTGGGGTCAAATCCTTCGTCAATTAATTTCTGCTTTTCTTTTTTGAGTTTGAAGAATAGTTTCCGCTGGCCCTGGGTTGTGCCTATTTTGACCAGGCGCCAGTTATCCATAATGAATTTCAGTATGTATGCTTTAATCCAGAAGGAAGCATAATAAGAAAACTTGACGTTTTTATAGGGATCAAACTTTCTGACGGCCTGCATGAGACCAATATTGCCTTCTTGGATAAGATCCAAGAGGTTTTGCATCCAGACCCTTTGAAATTCCAGGGCAATTTTGACCACAAGTCTCAAATTTGAGGTTACCAGTACAAAGGCAGCATCCGGATCACCTTTTTGAACACGTATCCCCAGGGCCTTTTCCTGTTCCCGGGTGAGGAGTTTATATTGGCTAATTTCGGTTAGATACCGCTGCAACGGATCAAATTTGACCAGTGCTTTATCCGCTGATCTGTCCGCGGATTTAGCCGGACCCGGCTTTAGTTTAGCATCTTTAGCTTTAACCGACCTTTTAGCGGTTTTTTTGGGTTTTTTCGCCATTTTAATCTCAATCTAAGTGGACATCCGGCTGTACATATGGTATGCACAGTTCCTGATTTTATGGGCGCCTGTAGCTCAGCTGGATAGAGCAACGGACTTCTAATCCGTAGGCCGCAGGTTCGAGTCCTGCCAGGCGTACCAAAAATTAAGCGGTTAGTAAACGGTGCCGATCTTTTCTACACTGCCATCGTCCAAATATAGCACTCTACCATAATTTCAAATATTTTCAATCTGAATCAGCTTCTAATTTTTTCCCCGAAACATATTATCCAAGGTGCACAAGACTATAAAAGGCAGGGTTATAAGGAATTCAAAAATGAATCCGAAAGTGATAAGCAGCAAAATGCAGGGAAGTTTAACCAAATAAAAGGCTATTCTATCATACATATGCCAGTTTTCCCGTATCCTTGAAGTCCGTTTTTTAAAACCTTGGGCTGTGCTCAAACATCACCGACCTTTTGCAGCGGTGGCCAGGAAAGCGTTCTCACTTGTAAACTGATTCAATAGCATATCGATGCCGAGTTTGCAATTGAGGAAGGCCTATGATAATATATTGATATTTTTAACATTAAAAGCGATTTGCCCCTAGTAACTAAAATGAAAGATCACAAAGTCAGGCTCCAGGAATCCGAAAACATATATCAGACGATATTTGAAAATATCGGAACTGCCACAATCATCATCGAAAAAAATGGCACAATTGCTCTACATTGCTTGAAAAGAAATCCGGAGCCAGGACCGAATTCCGACAGCGCCCCATAATCAATAATTTTGAAGGAAAATTCATCGACAAAAACAAACATCGACTGGATGTGCTCATCTCACTGGCTCCGATACCGGGGACAAAAAAAAGTGTGGTATCAATTTCGGACATTTCGCCCCTCAAAAAAGCTGAACGACAAATCTATCATCAGGCTTTTCACGATTCCCTCACCAATCTGCCCAATCGCAAATTGTTCATGGAACATTTAACCATGGCTATGAAACGCACCCGCAGGCGCGCAGAGAACTGTTTTGCAGTTCTGTATCTGGATATCGATCGTTTCAAATTGATCAACGATAGTCTGGGGCACAATCTGGGTGACAAACTGTTGGTGGCTTTTGGTAAGAAATTGCAAAGATCCTTGAGAGATACTGACACCCTGGCCCGTTTCGGAGGCGATGAATTTATTATTATACTTGAGGAAATAGTGGATGAGGGTCATGCCATTAGGATTGTAGAGCGGCTTCAAGAGGAATTACAAAACCCGTTCGTGCTGGACGGAAATGAAATTTTTACCCCCACCAGTTTCGGTATCGTGCTAAATACCAGGGATTACAAGCGTCCTGAAGATATCCTTCGGGATGCCAGTATAGCACTGTATCACGCCAAAGTGAAGGGGAGTGATCACTTCCAGATCTTTGATCAAAAGTTGCATAAAAAAGCCCTTCGCCACTTACAGATCGAAACCGATTTAAGAAAAGGCCTGGAAAACAATGAATTTGAACTTCATTACCAGCCGATTGTTTCGGTAGAATCAATTTCAGTCAAGGGTTTTGAAGCCTTGATACGCTGGAACCACCCCCAGGATGGTCTGCTACGTCCGTATAAATTTATACCGGTCGCCGAGGAAACCGGTTTAATTGTGCCCATTGGCAAGTGGGTACTGCAGGAAGCCTGCACCCAGGCCAAGGCCTGGCACGATGCCGGCTTCATCAACTTCAAGGTGGCGGTCAACCTGTCCGAACGCCAGTTTCGTCAGAACACGCTGGTGCTGGCCGTCTCGCAGGCGCTGGCGCGCTCCGGTCTCGATCCGGCCGCGCTGGAGCTCGAACTGACCGAAGGCACGATCATGCGCAATGCGGAAGATACCGTGTTCTCGCTGAGCGAGCTCAAG
>CAMYNZ010000171.1 GCA_947259865.1 uncultured Desulfobacterales bacterium
AGCATGATTTTTCTGCCACTCATAAAGGCACGGCCAACGGCCAGCATTTGTTGTTCGCCGCCGCTGAGGGTGCCCGCCTTCTGCATCTTGCGCTCTTCCAGGCGGGGAAGAATGGTAAATACCCGTTCGATATCCTTGGCAATATTTTCACGGTCTTTTCTGGCAAAGGTTGCCAGTTGAAGGTTCTCCAGCACGGTCAGGTTTCCAAACAGACGTCTACCCTCGGGTACGTGGGAAATACCCAGCTGGCTGACAACTTTGTCGGCCGGATATTTGAGCAAATCTTTGTCCTGGAAGGTCATGCGGGTGCCCTTCTCCACCGGGACCATCCTCGATATGGCCCGCAGTGTCGTGCTTTTTCCAGCACCGTTGGCTCCGATAATGGTTACAATCTCACCTTCCTCAATCTCAAAATTTATTCCGTGGAGGGCTTTTATCTTATCATAGGATACCTGCATATTTTCCACTGACAGCAGCATCAATCTATTGCCTCCTTGCCCAGATAGGCATCAATCACTTTGGGGTTGTTCTGGATTTCTTCCGGTGTGCCTTCGGCGATCACCTCACCGAACACCAGGGTCTGTATTTCCTCACAAAGTTCCATCACCAGCTTCAAGCGGTGTTCGATCAAAAAAATCGCCAGTCCGAATTCTTGATGAACCTGACGGATGATATCCATCATCTGAATGAGTTCTTCCGGATTCATACCGGCCGTCGGCTCGTCCAGAAAGAGAATTTTGGGCTCCATGGACAATGCCCTGGCCATCTCGACTCTACGCTGGTCACCGTATGGCAGATTGAGCACATTCTGGTCTGCAAGTCCGGAAATACCGACCAGTTCAAGAAGGCTGTAAGCTTTCTCTCTGGCCTCATTTTCCTGTTGATGGCGCTTGGGGGTTCCAAAAAAAGCACCGACCAGACCGTAGGTCATTCTGGAATACCGGGCCATGATCACGTGCTCCAGAACCGTCATATGGCGCCACAGTAACAGGTTCTGAAACGTCCTGCCCAGCCCCATCGAAGCAATCTGGTAAGGCTGCAGGCCAACCAGCTCATCACCTTCCAGGCGGATCGATCCTTCAGTCGGCTGGTGAATTCCGCTGATCAAATTGAAGATGGTTGTCTTGCCTGCGCCATTGGGTCCGATCAGTCCTATGACCTGGCCGGGCTCGATCTTGAGGTTGTAATCGTACACAGCCCGCAGCCCGCCGAAATAGTGAGTCATTTTATCCACTTGAAGCAATGACATATTAGACCTCTTTTACTGAATTCTGTTTCGGCTGTATCAGCTTTTTAACATTAAATTCCTTAAAGGCGATCAATCCTGTGGGGCGGTAGATCATCACCAGAATCAGAAGCAGCGGAATGACAATCCATTTGAAAAGTAACAGCGGCCGCAGGGCTTCGCCCAGCAAACTCAAGCTCACGGCCCCCACAATCGAGCCGTACACCGAATTGAGGCCGCCGAAGTACACCATGGCCAGCACCTCGGCCAATTTCTGAATACCGAATGTTGTCGGATTCACATAACGCAATACGTGGGCAAACAGCCCGCCGGCCACACCGGCCCAGAAAGCGGCAAACATAAAGGCCACCATCTTGGTGCGCCGGGTGTTGACGGTCATGGCATTGGCCGCCATCTCCTCATCTCTGACCGCATTGAGCGCTTTGCCAAGGGTGGAGCGGACAAAGTTGTTTATGATCCAGATACAGGCGACGGTCCAGATAAACACCGTCGGCAAATTGGCCCAGTCGGGCTGGCTGCTGAGACCGCGCGGGCCGCCGACAAATTCCAGGTTCTCCATCAGACTTTTAACAATAAACATAAACGCCAGGGAAACGATCGCCAGGTAATCCCCCCGGGTTCTGAAGGAAGGGATGGCGACCAGCAATGCCCCCAGGGACGCGACCAAACCGCCTAATATGAGTCCCAGCGGGAACAGAAACGGACCTATAAAAGAAGGCATCAGCGCCTTTCCGAACAGGCTGTCATTGACAAAAAGAGAGACGGTAAAAACTGAAGCAGTATACGCTCCCAGGGCCATAAATCCGGGATGTGAACAGGAAAATTCTCCCATGTAACCGTTTATCACGTTCAGACTTACGGTCACCATGATAGCGATCAGGGTAAATTTAAGTGTTAGCATCCGGTAGTCACTAACGCCGGCCCAGATATGCAAAATTGCGTACAGCAGAACCAGGTGGAAAAGTACGGATCCCTGGGTCGAGAAATTGAACAGTTTTGCCGCCAGCCGGTTGGCCGGTGCCAGGCTCAATCGCGCAATAATGCCGATCGGCAAAATATAAATCGACAACACAAAAAGCAAGATGCTGGGAATAAGCATCGGTTTTTTCAGTACGATCGCGAAGCCGAGGAGCGCCGGTATTTTGGACAGACCTAGAGCCAGGGCAAGCGGTGTGCCCACAATTTGTTCCAGGAAAACCGCAACCAGTGCACCTAAAAGCCACCCCAGAATCGGTACCCGGGAAAACAGTTCCCGGATTTTGCTCGTCAATCCACTTTCAGCTGCAGGTAATTCAGTGCTCGTTGCTTCCATTTCAATCCCTTTTCTCATTTATATAAACGATGCCTATACAAAAGACACCTTTTTATTCCATACTTTGCACCGTTTGCTACAATCGCAATTTAGCACTGTAGGGTTCGCCAAAGAAACCGTAGGGTCTGAAAACCAAAATCAGCAGTACGATGGAGTAGGCGATTAGATCCCGCAGCGTCGACGGAAAGATCATGGCCACAAAGATTTCAATAAATCCCAACAGAAATCCGGCCAGCGTGGCCCCCATAATCGAGCCCCTTCCGCCCAGAATCGCGGCGACAAAGGCCTTCCAGCCGAATAAAATCCCCATATACGGGTCCAGGACCGGATAGGCAACCCCAAAAAGAATACCCGCCACGGCGGCCAGCGATGATCCTATGGCAAAGGTCATGGCGGCAATACGGTTAATCGACACGCCCATCAAGGGTACGACTACATAGTCAAATGCCATGGCCCGCATGGCCATCCCCCAACGGGTCTTTTTGATAAACAAATGCAGGGCCAGCATGAACGAAAGCGAAATGGCTACGATCATGATCTTTTTGTTGGTGATGAACACGCCGCCGATATCGTAGGTCACGGTTTTGATCAATGACGGAAAGCTTACCCGCTGGGTGCCCATGCCCCACAGGATGAGGATTTCCAGAATAATACCGATCATCAAACCAGTAATGGCCGCAGAAGCGCGGGGTGCCGATCTCAACGGCCGGTAACCCACGCGCTCAACGAACATGCCCACAAATGAGGTCAGAAACATGGAAATGAGGATGGTCAACACCAGGATCAGCCAACCGGGCATTGCAAAAGTCCCCAGTGAGGCAACCGCCATCAAACCGGTTGCAACACCGAAACCGATGTAGGCCCCGACCATAAAAATATCGCCATGGGCAAAGTTGAAGAGCATCAGGATGCTGTAGACCATGGCATAACCCAACGCAATCAGAGCATAGAAGCTGCCCCACTGCAGGGCGTTGACCAGGTTCTGCAGGAAAAATACCATCGAATTGGCTCCTTGTTATTCTAAAAAAGCGGGCTCAGGGCGTATCGCCCTGGCCCGCTCTTCTTTCCAGCGTGTCACAGCTCTTGGGGGCTGCGACTTTCCAGCGAGCCGCAGATCTTCGTCGCAGGTCTTTTACCCGGACGCTAACTACGGACAAACTGATTTATAAAATTCAAATTCACCCTGGTCACTGATCTTGACGATAACGGCACATTTTACCGGATCGCCTTCTTCAGTGAAGGTCATTTTACCGGTGATACCATCAAACTCCTTGATTTTCGCCAGGGCTTCCCGCACGCACTGACGGTCTTTTTTCAGATCGCCGGTGATCTCCCCGCAGGATTGAATGGCCTCCTGGGCTAAGCGCATGGAGTCCCAGGTCAAGGCGCCGACATCATCCGGCACGTAACCGTGTTCTTTGTTATAGCGATCGATAAATGCTTTGGTGGCACCGGTGGCGCCGGCCGCCGCATAATGCGTGCTGAAGAAAAGGCCGTAGCAGTCTTTGCCGCAAAGCTTTACGGTCTCTGCCGAGCCCCAGCTGTCACTGCCCACGATCGGTTTAGCCCAGCCCAGCTGATGGGCCTGTTGAACGATCAGGGCGACCTCGTTGTAGTATTGCGGCGTAAATATAAATTCAGCGCCGGAATTGATGATGTTGGTCAACTGGGAACTGAAGTCGGCATCCTTGGTGGTAAAACTTTCATAGGCCGTTACAGAACCAGATCCATAAATGTCTTCCCAGGCCTTTTTGAAAAACTCGGCCAGACCTTTGGGGTAGTCACTGGCAACATCATACAAAACCGCGGCCTTTTTGTAGCCGAATTCATCTTTAACAAAATTGGCCACCACCGGCCCTTGAAATGGGTCCAGGAAACAGCCGCGGAAAACATAGGGGCGATCCTTGGTGGTTTTCGGATTGGTTGACCAGGGACTGATCATGGGAGTTTTGTAGTTATTGGCTACTTCGCCGGCCGGTACCGCCTGCTTGGAAGATTGGGGGCCGATAATCATCAAGACCTCATCCTCGGTAATCATTTTTGTGTTGGCTTTAACCGCCGATTCAGCCTTGGACTCATTGTCTTCAATTACCAGCTCAACCTGATATTTTTTACCGCCAACTTCAAGGCCACCGGCAGCATTTATATCAGCCAGCCACATCTGGGCCGCAAATTTAGTACCTTCACCCACTTTGGGGATATCACCCGTAATAGGCGCATTGATGCCAATCTTTATGGTTTTGGGTGCCTCGGGGCCGCAGGCTACAAAGGCTACAGCAAGTGCAACGCAAAAAATTATCATGGTACCCAATAATCGTATTTTCATCACTACCTCCTTCTACGCTGCCGTTATATTATTTTGGTTTGCAGAATAAATACAGTTTCCTAGCTCAAATCAATTTAACTTCGGGTTGTTAACACAGGGATTTGACTTAATCAACTCCTAAAATTAATAATAATCAGCATTTGAATTTGTAAAGGAACAATTGCATAGAAAAACGAAAAAACCTGAGGTATAAATTCTTGGTCTTACAATATTTCGACCCTGATATATCGTTAAAACGCGGGGTGCAGCCTTTTTATTTAAAATAACAACCACGGCAATCGGCATCCCGGCTGTTAAATACAACGCATAGACGTGCAAAACAGGGGTTTTCTTATAGACAAGCTTGCTTTCTATAAAAAAAAATCAAATAAATTGATAATTACATAAAAATTTTTATAAAATATTGACATAAATATCAAATTTGATTAGTTGAATTATTAAATTATTTGTCGTGATTCACGGATCAATTTTCCGATGGCATCAAGCCCGGAATTCCAGATAACTTTTTTAAAATCATGAAGATCGACCAAACGAATATCCAGATCATAAAGCACCTCCGCAGCGGCCGAAAATCGTATAAAAAAATTGCCACTGAACTGGGCATTACCCAGAACACGGTCAGATCCCGGGTCAACAAATTGATCAAAGAGGGGGTTATCGAGATTTCAGGTTTTGCAAATCCGGAGTCACTGGCAGGGCACCGGGTGGTGATGGTCGGTGTGAAATTGACAACCATGAATCTGGTCGAAAAAGGTGCCGAATTCAGCGAGCTGAAAGGAGTGGTTTCCGTGAGTGTTGTAACCGGACGCTTTGACCTCATGCTGGTGGTACTTCTAAAGGAGGGTTTTGGATTGTTGGAATTTTACACCCAGGAGGTGGCCCGCATAGATGGTATTCAGTCCGTGGAAACTTTCGTGATCTATAAATCCTATAACTTGAAGGTGCCCTATATCCTATAGCAATGGCAATGAAATTTTGATATGCAAGCAATATCCAAAATCCAAATGTTGAGGAGGAAAAGTCATGAAAGAGATCGGTGAATTAAATTTACCTGATGATTTGCGTTATGCTGAAGATCATGAATGGGCCCGGTCCGAGAGCGGCAATATCCGGATCGGCATCGATGACTATGCCCAGGACCAGCTCGGCGATATCGTTTATGTGGATCTGCCCCAGGTGGGGGATACCTTTGCGAAAGGCGAGGAATTCGGCTCGGTGGAATCGGTCAAGGCGGTATCTGAACTATACCTGCCAATAGGAGGGGAAGTTATCGAAATAAATTCAAAACTCGAAGATTCGCCGGAATTGGTCAATGGCAGCCCTTATGATGATGGGTGGATGGTTGTGGTTAAGCCCGCTGACCCTGCCGATCTCGATGCTTTAATGGACAAGGATGCATACCTCGAAATGCTGAAAGGACAATAAACATGCGTTATCTACCTCATACCCAAGAAGAGGTCGCCGCGATGCTGCAAACAGTGGGGGTCAATTCACTGGATGACCTTTTTGCCACGATTCCCAAAAGTTGCTGCTGCCGGCTCGGCCTCGATCTGCCGGAAACATTGACGGAATGGGAGCTGAACGCACATATGGATGCGCTTGCAGCTAATACGGCGGTTTCTCCCGAATATAAAATATTTATGGGCGCCGGAAGTTATGATCACTATATGCCTGCTTCGGCATCTTACCTGTTGGGCCGATCTGAATTCGTCACTTCCTACACGCCCTATCAACCTGAGATGAGTCAGGGAACCCTGCAGGCTATTTACGAATATCAAACCCTGGCATCCCGCCTTATGGGCATGGAGGTGGCTACCGCCTCCCATTACGACGGCTCCACTGCACTTGCTGAAGCGTTGCTGATGGCGGTCCGCATCACCCGTAAAAAAAAGGTGGCTGTTTCAAGTCTAATCCATCCCCTTTATCGCCGGGTTGTGCAAACCTATTTTGAACCAACCGGTTATGAAGTTGTCGAATTGCCTTACCTGAAGAACGGAAAAACCGACCTTGCCGGCCTGGAGGGAATGGAGGGATTGGCCGCTGTGGCCCTGCAGTCTCCGAATTTCTTCGGATGTATCGAAGATCTGGCGGCGGCCGGACAAACAGCGCATGCCAAAGATGCCCTGTTTATAGTATCTTTTACCGAAGCACTGGCCTACGGGCTGTTGAAATCCCCGGGCAGCCAGGGTGCGGATATCGTATGCGGCGAAGGTCAGAGTCTCGGCTTACCCCGCTCTTTTGGCGGACCGGGGTTGGGGATGCTCGGCAGCCTGACAAAATACATGCGAAATTTGCCCGGTCGTTTGATCGGGCGCACCAAAGATAGGGATGGAAAAAACGGCTTCGTGCTGACACTGGCCACCCGCGAACAGCATATCCGGCGTGAAAAGGCAACCTCCAATATCTGCACCAATAACAGCCTCTGCGCGCTGACAGCAGCGGTTTACATGGCTTCACTGGGAGGAAGCGGCTTTCGTGAACTGTCACAGCTCAATCATGACAAAGCCCAATATCTGAAAAAAGAATTGAAAAAAACGGGATTTAAAATTGCGTTCGACAGTCCCAGCTTCAATGAATTTGTCGTACAATTCCCGACCGGCTTTGCCACCAAATACAATAGCCTGCTTGATAAAAAAATTATAGCCGGGCTGGCTGTCGAAACTTACTATCCTGAACTTAAGGACCACTACCTTTTATGTGCCACAGAGACGATGCCCAAAGCGGACATGGACGAACTGGTAAGGGAGGTGCAAAAATGATCGATACACTAGGAACAAGCGGTTTAATCCTCAATGAGCCCCTGCTGTGGGAAAAAGGCAGAAAAGGAAGATCCGGTTTTTCCCTTCCCAGACGTGATGTGGAATCCAGCCCCCTGGATCCGGCATTGGCCGGTGATGGCCCCGATTTTCCGGATTTGAGTGAAGTCGATGTCTTACGCCATTACACCCGGCTTTCTACCTGGAATTTCGGGGTGGACACCGGCATGTATCCGCTGGGTTCCTGCACTATGAAATACAATCCGAAAACAAACGAGAGGCAGGCGAGCTTGCCGGGAT
>CAMYNZ010000172.1 GCA_947259865.1 uncultured Desulfobacterales bacterium
TATATAAATGACAGAAGTCATTAACTTTAGTCACTTTAGATCACTTTTAACTTTAGCTCACTTATTCTAGTGAGCATTTTGAGGAGGCCCGCAACACCGTAATTGGGCGTTAGATGTTTTTTTGAGATAGCTTCTAGTCTATCAAAGGCCTTCCACGAAACGGCCCGGGCTCATAATACCGGTGGGATCCAACTGACTTTTGAGCCGCTTCATGACCACGAAATGTGAACCGATCTCTCCCCAAATTTTCAGTTTGTCCTTTACATCAGCGGGTGCGCTCTGGATGATAAGATTACCGTCGACCTCACGGCAGCGCCCCAGCAATTGTCCCAATGCCGCCACGGCCTTATCCGTTGCTGCGGTATCTTTTATATCAAGCAGCAAACCGGTGTGGCAGATACCGTTTCCGGCATGGGTCTGGACAATATAATCAAGATTAGCCTGAGAAAAAATAGATTCTCCCGATTCAATAATCCCTTTTGCCAGAGAAAGCGGGTAATTCAGCTTGGCCTTTATGAGACCGGAGAATTTGTTGTCGAGTATGGCCGAAAGATTGCTCATCGCCAGCCAGAACGAGCGGTGCTCATCTTCCTCCAGCACGGCTTCAGCCCTGGCCCCGCCCCTTTTGGCCATTTCCAGTATTTCGGTTTGCATGCGGCCCACAGCCGGTGTAAAGGATTCGAGGGCGACCGCCGCCACATAGTCTTTTGAATCGAACCCGGGCTTATCGTCCAGGGCCAGATAGCTGTATGCTTCACCGTTCATTATTTCAACTGCGGCCGGTAAGAGAGTGGTTTCAAAGACGCGCTCGGCAAACCCGGATGCTTCGGAAAAGGTAGCAAAAGAAACCAGCAAGGTCTGCATCTTTTCCGGTAACGGGAGCAGTCGCATGGTCATTTCACACAGGATGCCCAGAGTTCCCATGGAACCCACCATAAGTTTGGAGACATCGTACCCGGAAACATTCTTTACTGTCTTTCCCCCCGATCCCAGAATATCCCCATTGGGGGCCACTAGACGGATTCCGATAATTGAATCTCTGGGAAGATTATAGAGAAGCCGCCTGGGTCCGGTGGAATTGGTTGCAATAATACCACCGATCGTTGCCTTGTCGGCGTAAGGGGGATCAATGGGTATAAAACATCCACTGTGGGACCTGTCAGAACAGATAATCTCATCGCCTTCTGCCCCAAGGTCTTCCAGAGGCAGGTAGCACCGGTCTTCCTGAGTTGCCAGTCTGGCTTGTATATCTCTGAATTTCACACCCGCTTCCACTGTCATGGTTAAATTTGATGTGTCCACGTCCAACATGTGGTTCATACGGGCAGTGCACACCACCAGGTCCAGTTTGCTTGGGGGATTGCCCATGGCCATTTTGGTACCACTGCCACGGGCCACGATGGCCAGATTCTCCTGGTTTGAAAACTTAACCACCTCGGCCACCTGTTCGGTGTTTTTTGGAAACACAACCACTTGGGGCGCCACCCTATCGACTGCGTATTCAGCAGTGACAGCGGGCTCGGTTTTTACATTTTCTTTACCCAGAATGTCAGTGAGACCTGTGAATTTTTCTGTGTTGTCTGCCACGATAAATCTCCTTGTCCTTAGCCGGCCAAACCGGAATCAAAATAATCTCACGCCAAGACGCAAAGACGCTAAATTTGCTTTAATCAGATTCATTCGTTTTTCTTTGCGAGCTTTGCGGCTTTGCGTGAAAATAAAAAATGCGAATCGTTCCATATGCCCAATTGAGAACAATAATTGGCTAATTAATGGTCTACGATTCCGCGGGGATCATCTTTCCCGGGTTGATAATGTCATCCGGGTCAAAGGCCTTGTGTATCTGGCGTTCCAAATCCAGATCGCATTCATTGAAAATGAAACGGGTCTCTTTTAACTTTTCAATCCCGACCCCATGTTCTCCGCTGATGGTTCCTCCTGCGTCAGCGCAAGCTTTCAAAATTTCCGTCGACGCTTTATGGACCCGGCTCAATTCGTCTTCATTGCGTTCATCAAACATGATAAGCGGGTGGAGATTTCCATCCCCGGCGTGGAAAACATTTCCGATAGCAAGATCGTATTTCTTGCCGATTGCAATTACCTGGTTCAGGACCTCCGGCAGCTTTGTCCGGGGAACCGTTCCGTCACAGCACATGTAACTGGGTCTTACCTGGCCGACAGAGCCAAAGGCCCCCTTGCGGCCGGCCCAGAGGATGTTTCGCTCGGCCTCATCCTTGGCTAGTTTCACATCCCGAACATTGTTTTGTTTGCAAATATCCATAATTTTTCGGGCATTATCATCCATTCCTTCGGGCATACCGTCAAGCTCGATGATGAGAACGCAGGCAGCGTCCAGCGGATATCCAACTTTTATAGTCGCTTCCACGGCACGCATTACCGTATTGTCCATCATTTCCAGGGTGGCCGGAATGATACCTTCGGCAACGATCGCGGAAACCGTGTTGGCCCCGTCTTCGATGGCATCGAATATGGCCAGCATGGTCTTGACCGTTTCAGGCGCCCGCTCAAGTTTCAGGATTGCCTTGGTCACCAGCCCGATGGTGCCTTCACTGCCCACAAAGAGGGCGGTTATATCGTATCCGGCGTTATCCCGGGCTTTCCCCCCTGTATGTACCACCGTACCGTCATTGAGGACCACTTCCAGACCCAATATATGATTTGAGGTGACGCCGTATTTGAGACAATGGGGACCCCCCGAATTTTCAGACACGTTGCCGCCAATGGTGGAAACTTTTTGACTGGCAGGATCCGGTTGATATACGAAGCCCTTTTTTAGAACCTCGGTTTGCAGATCCAGGGTAATGACACCCGGTTCAACGGTTGCCGTCCGGTTTGGGCAATCAATTTCCAGAATGCGATTCATTCGTGAAAAATGAACCACAATCCCGCCTTTGACGGGGACCGTCCCGCCAGTCAGGTTGGTGCCTGACCCCCGACCAAGAATCGGGATCTTATTTTGGGCGGCCAGGACCATGATTTTTGAAACCTCTTCAGTGGAATCCGGCAAAACGACGACATCCGGCTTGGCCTTATCAAGGGAGGCGTCATAGCTGTAAAGCATGAGATCCATTTCGGAGCTCAAGACATTTTCCGGACCCACGATTTCTTCCAGGCGGGTGATGAGTTCTTTTCTGTCCATGAGGAGATCCTCCGATCCAGTTGATTAGGGATTGAGATGTTTAAGAATCAGTGCTTTTGTAGTTACTTCAGGGTATTCTTGTCAAGGGTATTTGGAGATGGTTCAAGGTTCAGGGTTCAAGGTTAAAAATAGGATAATATCCTTATATTAACCCGGAACGTTGAACCCTGAACCTTGAACCCTGGTCACCGCGTCGAAGCCCTTGAGCGAGGGCGGGAACCTTGAACTTCTTTTTCTTCCGCCTCGCCCGAGCTTGGGTGTTCACATATTTTTTATTTTTTCCAACTCGCCGTCCCAGGCAGCCTCCAGGATCGGTCCCATAAATTCATCCACCAAACCGGCGTTGAGCGGGACGGGCATATTCTTGAGTTTCATTTCCAGTTGCGGATCCTTGGCGGCGGTGAGGCAGCGTTGAATATGTTCCTTTCCAACTCCCTGGACATCTTTTAGACATGTGGGGAAACCAACGAATTTGCTGAATTTAATCATTCCCCGGGCCACCGCCAATCCCAGTTGCCGTCCGGACAGGGTATTCACGTCTTCATCAATATAGCCATACTTTTTGTATATAGTGCCGATACCCTGCAATTTCTTTTCGATGGCCGGGGCAAAAAATACCGTGTAATACGGGTTCATCAAGGCGCAGGCGCGGCCGTGGGTGAGCACATCCACCAGAGAAAAACTGTTCAAATGGGGACCGGAAGTGCCGCCGATCATAATGGCATATCCGCCCAAATCGGTGCCCAAACCCAAAAGCATCCGGGCGTCTTTGTCAGCAGGGTCTTTTTTTACCTCCGTGAGACCTTTGATAAGGGCTTCGATTCCAAGTTCAGCCACCTGACTGGTCTGGTTTTCGATTTCGGGGGGTGCGCCGAAGTAAACTTCCAGGCAGTGGGCAATTCCATCGAAACCGCCGTCAAGGGTCAGACTCATGGGCTGGGAGGTTGTCACATCATAATCGAAAATACACCGTGGCGGTACAATCGCCTCGTCCACAATCAGTTTTTTCTGTCCTGCCACAGGATCCGTGATATTGGAATATTTGGTCAAATGGGCGCCCGAACTGGCCGCCATCATGATGGCCAACACCGGTAAAATCCTGCGCCCGGATTCCTGGCAGACCTTTGTGACCTGGCCCATACCGAAGAAGGGATCTATTTCCGGCTGGATATCGCCCAGGGTGGCCAAAACGGCTGCAGCCTTGGTCGCGTCAATACCCGAACCGCCGTCAGCTACTACCACAACATCTGGTTTTTTGTGCATGATGTGGCTGTGAAGTCGATAGACATCCACAAAAGGCGCATTGGGGCCTGCAGATTTCACAATGTCCACTACCGCTATGCCTGCCTTTTCAATGGATTTGAGAATTCGCTCCTGAATCGGTTCAAACCAGTCAAATTCTATCGGCCCAACAAACATGACTTTTGTGCCCAATTCTTTTGTGAATTTTCCGGATGCATCATCCAGCACGCCGCTGCCGAATGCATAGGTGTCCCCTTTAAATTCCTTTAACAGTGTTGAAGCTCTGGTTTTTAGGTCTGACATGGCTGTTTTCCTTCCTGTATTATTAGGCGCTTAATTCTGAAATTTGTGCTTTTTCAGTTAAAAAACATTTAAATATCGATTATCGAATTTTGACATCCCGTAAAAAGTCCCGATTCGTCATGCCGGTCCCGGATCAAGTCCGGGATGACGGATCCGGCATCCAGAACATACTGAATTACTGGATTCCGGCTTTCGCCGGAATGACACATTAAAAAAATTTCAAACAAAACCTTTTTTTCGTTTAGTCCGTATCAGAATCATGGAACAAAAAATTGCTGATATAGCACATTGTATGCTCATACGAATTCTCTGATCGCATCGATAGATACCCCCATCGAGCAATCTGTATCTTTTTCCAGAATAATGTCTATTACATAGGGTATGCCTGATTCGACTCCTCTCTTGAAGGCAGCGTTGATTTCGTTTGGATCGGTTACCCGCTCACCGGCCGCCCCGCACGCTTCTGCAAACTTGACAAAATTAAATCCTCGGCCCTCATTTTCGGGGATATAAGCGACTTCACCCGGCGCCAGGCTGCCAACGGCGCTGCTCGTTCCACCTTCCGCCATCCTGGGCTGTTCTTCGTAAGTGCACTCCTGATAGCAGTCATAGCATATTTGAACTTCGTATTCCATTTCATACATATACTTTTCCGCCTGTCGAATAAGACCCAGATACCCGTTGTTGAGCACGACAATCAGAAAGGGAACCCTGTACATCACCGCTACGGGCAGTGCATCCATACAGAATTGAAATCCAAAGTCGCCTACAACGGTCACCACCTGTTTGTCAGGACGGGCGATCTTGGCACCGATGGACGCTGGCATGTCCCATCCTAGTGGTCCGGCGCCGCCGCAATCCAGATAATGCCTGGGTTTCGTAATTTTTTGCAACTGAGCGGACCAGATCTGATTCAACCCGATACAGGTCACAAAGACCGTTTCTTCATCAAAGAATTCATTGATTTCTTTGAACACTCTTTGTGGTTTAATTGGAATATCATTGTAATCCGTTTTTCGTTCCATTTCGGTCCGAATCTGCGGAATCTTGAGATCAACAGGCTGGGCCTTCACCTTGCGCTGCTCGATTTCTTCTAATAAAGTTTGCATGGTCTGTTTTGCATCGGAGCAAATGCCCAGGTCCAGGGAGATATTTTTACCCAGTTGTCCAGGGTCGATATCCACGTGAATAAATTTTCGATTGCCTTTGTAAACATTGATATCACCCGTATGACGGTCATTGAATCGCGCTCCTACCGCAAAGACGAGTGTGGAATCAAGAAATACTTTGTTACCGGAGGGCGTATTGCACTGGATACCTACCTGACCGGCCATCAGGGGATGGTTCCAGGGTATTGCGCTTTTGCCCATATAGGTGGCCACCACCGGGATCTGAAGCGCTTCTGCCACCGCTTTAAATTCATCGCAGGCATCGGCCAGTATCACACCGCCACCAAGCAACATGACCGGTGCTTCAGCCTCCAGTATCATGTCCAGGGCTTTGGCAACCTGTTTTCGGTTGGGTGGGGTGCGGAGGATGGTCAGCGGTGCGTCTGTTTCCGAGTCATATTCGATTTCTTCTTTTTGAACATCCAGCGGCAAGTCGATTAGAACCGGCCCGGGTCGGCCCTCTTTCATGATTTTAAAGGCCTCACGAAAAACCGACGGCACCATGCCGCCTTCCATTACACAATACGCTTTCTTGGTGACCGGTTTTACGATTTCGGCAATGTCAACGGCCTGGAAGGCTTCCCGGCCCAGCTGGGACCGGATGTTCTGCCCGGTAATTGCCAAAATGGGTATGGAATCTACCTGGGCGGTGTATAAGCCGGTCACGAAATTACTGGCACCCGGACCTGAGGTAGCGGCGCAAACACCGACCGTACCGAGTGCCCGGGCATACCCATCTGCCATATGGATAGCGCTTTCCTCGTGTCGTGTGATCATGTGTCTAATAGAGCCTAAATCCATAAGGGCGCGGTAAAATGGAAGGATACCGGCGCCGGGGATTCCGAACATATTTGTCACATTTTCACTTTCAAGTATTCTCACAGCTGCTTCCATTGAATTCATCTTAGGCATCGTTTTACTCCTTTGCGTGGTTTTGTCAGCAAATTTAGAATCCTAAATCACGGGATATATCCAGGGCGCATTGCGTTACTTTTTCTCCGAAATTATCGATACGGTCCGACGTAATTCGCATGGCCGCTCCGGAAATTGAAACAGCGGCAGCAACCTGCTGCCTGTGGTCAAATACCAGTGCGGCAACACAGCGGACACCTTCTTCCATCTCCTCATTGTCCACGGCAAAGCCCCGGGCGGAAATGCGATCCAGTTCTGCCAATATTTGATTGCGGCGGATCAGCGTGTTCGGAGTATAGGGGGTCAATTGTGTTCGTTTGAGATATGCATCCAGCTCTGGTTTAGTCCACCGGCTTAGAAGCATTTTTCCCACCCCGGTGCTGTAAAGAGGAACTCGTGATCCGAGCCGGGTAAATATCTTGAGCATGGACTTATCGTTTTGAACCTGATCCAGATATACGACACTATCACCATCCCCAATTGCTAAGTTGGCACTTTCCCCGGTTTCAGACATCAGTTTTTGAAGATGGGGCCGGGCGATGGTGGGAAGATCGAATTGCTGCTGAACCTTGGTGCCAAGTTCCAGAAATCGAAGAGACAGCGAATAGTGTTTTGTCACCGGATCCTGATTAAAAAATCGCCGCTTGGCCAGGGTGGCGGCGATACGGTGGGTCGTGGCCGGTGGGAAACCTGTTTGGGAAGAAATTTCACGAATGCCGGCATTTCCAAGTTTACTGACCGCATCGATAATATCCAGCGCTTTATTTAGAGATTTCATCTGTTTGTTCCACAATATGGAATTTAATTCTGCTATACGGTATCCTGTAAACCGTTTTGCTGGAATGTGTCAAGAGTTTTTCTGGGGAATGGGAAAGGTAGAGGAAGGGTTCAACGTTTAGGGTTCAAGGTTCAAGGTTCAAAGGTTAGGGTTGAAATAAGGCAAATATCCTATTTTTAACTTTGAACGTTGCCCGCTCCGATGGATTTCTCGCGGCTGAAAGCCGCTCCCACAGATTGATGATGAATATGTGGGAGCGGCTTCCAGCCGCGATCAAAACGCTCCTTGATAACCTAATTATTATGGTAATCATTCCGGTTATCGAGTATCCAGTATCCAGCATCCAGTATCGG
>CAMYNZ010000173.1 GCA_947259865.1 uncultured Desulfobacterales bacterium
GTTCATTCCCCTTAGATACAGATGATGTCAATCCAGAGGACAAACATTTATACATGATGCATGTAATTCTGAGGAATACGGATAAACCGGTAATTGCATTTGAAACCAGGGGTTTCAAGATCAAGCAAATGCTCAAGATGGTAAACCTTTCTTTCGGCCAAAAAGATTTTTTTAATCGCAATCATTGTGTTGGTATAGCCGTATGTCCATTAAGTCCCCTGGCCTACGAACCTGCTTCATGTGATACAATCATCGAATTCGCCAAACAAAACCAAATCATTTTCTTCACAGCGGCCATCATGGGCGGATTTTCAGGACCCATCAGCCTGATCGGAACGGTCATACAACAAAACACAGAGATACTGGCCGGAATAACCCTCACCCAATTAGCAAACCCCGGTAATCCCGTCGTTTATTCAAACGGTTCGGCGGTTGCCAATATGAGAAACGGGAATTTTACCACCGGCTCTCCGGAGGTGATGCTCATTCATATTGCCGGCATGCAGATGAGTCTGGATCATTACCATTTACCGACCCGTTCGATGTGCGGAATGACCGATTCAAAAATCATCGACTATCAGGCCGGTTACGAAACCATGCAAAATTTATTGATGGCCGCCCTGGGGGGCACCCATATGGCTTTCGAATGTATCGGCGTTTTAGATTCCATTATGACGACCTCCTATGAAAAGGTTGTAATCGATCTTGAGCTGCTAGCCCGAATAATGCGTATTCGAGAAGGAATGGATACCTCCGGCAAAGAGCAGGCCGTAAATGTTATCCAAGAAATCGGACATGACACCATTCACATAACCCACCCGGACACCCTGGCGCATTTTAGAAATAGATGGCTGCCGGATTTGTCTAATTGGGAGACATATGAAAGCTGGCAGGAAGACGGTTCGGCGGATGTGGCTGCCAGGGCGAATAAAAAGTACAAAGAAATACTTGAAAATGCACCGGAGACATTGATTGACCCGGAGGTGGAAAAAGCGCTTCATAGTTACAAGCGTCGTTGTTTGCAATGACGGGTATAACTTTGTCCGGTGCAGGGTTTGGTTCCTGCCAAATGGCGTGCAGCGCAAAGGAGGAAACATTAAATGGTTGCAAATAAGATAAAAAAAATTGCGGTCTTGGGTCCCGGCATGATGGGGCATGCAATCGCCCAGGAATTTGCCCAGTCCGGTTATGGGGTGACCCTTTGCGGAAGATCTGAGGAAAGACTTCGGGAGGCCCTTCAAAAAATCGAACGCAACCTCAAGGAATTAGCCCAATGGGACATAATACCGGAAGAAAATGTAAAACCGGCCTTAGATCGTATAAGCACCACCGCCTCAATCCAAGAAGCGGGATCCGACGCGGATTTAGTTGTTGAGTCCATAATCGAGGACCTCGAGGTTAAACAGCAACTATTCAAAAATCTGGATGGCATATGCCCGGAGCGCACCATTTTGGCCAGCAACACCTCCAGCCTTTTACCCAGCGACCTGGCAGCAGCCACCCGGCGGCCGGACCGCGTGCTGGTGGCGCATTATTTCAATCCTCCCTATTTAATGCCCCTGGTTGAGATCGTGCGTGGTAAATCAACCTCGGATCACACGGTCACTATTGTCTATGACCTGATGAAGACCATGGGCAAAAGCCCCATTATCTGTCAAAAAGAGGCCCTTGGCTTTATTGCCAACCGTCTGCAGTTGGTATTATGGCGTGAAGCCTTTAATATTGTCCAGCGTGGCATCGCCAGCCCCCAGGATGTCGACCTGGCGGTGAAAAACAGTTTCGGCCGTCGCCTGGGAATCGTTGGCCCCTTCGAGCTCTATGAATACATTGACGGCTACGATTTAACCCTCCAATGCGAAAAATACATTCTGCCGGACATGGACACCGCCAATGAGCCCTACCCTATTCTACTCGAAAAAGTAAAAAAAGGAGAATTGGGTGCAAAAACCGGCAAAGGTTTTTATGAGTGGACGCCCGAATTTACCGAAACCTGGCGCAAAAAAATGATAAAAAATTTGGTCGGCTTTATAAAATCCCCCGAAAAGACGGTTAATGATTAGCGCAAGGGAGAATATGGCGATGGACATATCAGTCAAAGGACTGCGGGTACTCATAACCGCTGCGGCTTCAGGTATCGGGTATGCCTTTGCTCAGGCTTTTCTTGATAAGGGTGCCAGGGTGCATATTTGCGATATTAAGACCGAGATGCTGGAAGCGTGCACAACTGCCCTGGCCGGTATCGGTGTGACCGAGGCCGATGTCTCCGATCCCGTTCAGGTAGACCGCTTGTTTGAAGAAACCGTGGCCCATCTCGGAGGGCTGGATGTTTTGGTGAACAATGCCGGTATTGCGGGGCCCACGGCCTCCGTAGAGGACGTTTCTCCCGAGGAATGGGATCGCACAATGGCCATAAACATTAACGGCCAGTTTTATTGTGCCCGACAGGCCGTACCCCTTATTAAGGCAGCCGGTGGAGGCTCAATCGTCAATATGTCGTCTTCAGCAGGAATACTCGGTTATCCCATGCGCTCACCGTATGCCGCCTCAAAATGGGCCGTAATTGGTTTAACAAAAACCATGGCCATGGAATTGGGGGAGTTCGGGATTCGGGTGAATGCCATTTGTCCAAATGCGGTTGAGGGGCCCCGTATGGATGCAGTTATAGCGGCCGAAGCGCAAGCCAAAGGCATTTCCGAAAAACAGGTTTACGCCCGCCTGGTCATGGGTACGTCGATGCGCACATTCGTCTCGACCGACGATGTTGTAAATATGGTGCTTTTTCTGTGCTCAGAGGCCGGAAGCAAAATTTCGGGACAAGCATTGAGTATCGACGGTTATACCGAAACCCTGCGGGGGTAAGATGATACCTGCATTTTGCACGAGCCCTCCAGAGGCGGACAGGTCGGAGGCTTTCATATTCTCATTAATTTTCATGCAAGATTCAGGTAATAAATTGACGGATATATGCTACTAGGATAAAAAATGATAATGGCTTGCGGGGGGTGGATCGTAATGTGATCGTGTGGACTCTAAATCCACGTAGCCGGGTGCAACTCCCGGACTCCCCGCCATAAAAATATTAACCGCCCCGGTGGAATCCCACCTTCGGTGTGTTCGTAAACGAAATTCCACTGGGCAGGCAGACGCACGCGGACAAACGCAGACAAGTTTTTTCCTCCCGAAGACACTGTCGGGAGGAAAAAATGACGCCCTGCGGATAAAGATGATGCTCTTGAATAATACCAATCACAATGGACCTGGCTAAGAGGTATAAATCGAATCGCAAAGCGATTGACAATTTTTACCCCGGGCAAGTCGCCCGGGGTAAAGGTCTGCGTGCGTCTGCGGCTAATCGAAAAAAAATCTTCAAGGAGAGTTAATTTGACCATCACCTGGACCAAAACCCAAGCCCGGCGCTTAACGGAACTGGACGCATCCGAGTCGGATTTGAACAAGCAATTTGAGGACAGTTCCAAGCGGGAGCGCAGTTATCAGAAAATGGAAAAACAACTGGTTGCCAGGCAAGGGCGATTGTTGAAAGAATTCCGAGATATCCACCGCAGACCCGGGCTGTGCCGGCTGGAAAGCAGACTGGTCGATATCCTGGTTACGCAGGGTTTTGCGCAAGTCACCACACCGATTATTATGTCCAAAGGGCTGTTGGCTAAAATGTCTATCGGTGCCGATCACCCGCTGCATTCCCAGATATATTGGCTCGATAAAAACAAGTGTCTGCGTCCGATGCTGGCACCCCATTTGTATTTTGTGCTTGTGGACTTGCTGCGTCTGTGGGATAAACCGGTTCAAATTTTTGAAGTGGGACCCTGCTTCCGGAAAGAATCCCAGGGGGCCCAGCATTCGAGCGAGTTTACGATGTTCAATCTCGTGGAAATGGGCCTGCCGGCAGAAACCCGACAGGAAAGAATCAGGGAATTGGGGGCTCTGGTAGCTACTGCAGCAGGGGTGCGCGATTTTCGGTTTGAAACCGTAACATCCGAAATTTACGGCGATACCGTCGATATCGTGGCCGGAAAGGATAGTCTGGAACTGGGCTCGGCAGCAATGGGACCCCACCCTTTGGATCGGGCCTGGAAAATAAACACCACCTGGATAGGGATCGGTTTTGGTCTGGAGCGCCTGCTTATGGTGGCACAGAAAAGTACCAATCTGGCAAAAATGGGACGCAGCCTTACGTATCTGGATGGAATACGATTAAACATTTAAATTATGGCGGGGCTCTCGAACATGATCTGAGGCTTGCCCGCCTCAGGCGCGGTTCTACAACCGCTTCTGAAAAAGGCTCCGGTGCAGATAAATGCGCCTACGCGATACTGGTTACTGCCTGCCCGCCATCGCGAGCCGCTCAGGCGAGGCGGGCGGGGATGCTTGATGCTCGATAAAAGAGAAAAAAATTATTGTTTCAACCAGCATCCAGAAACGAGCATCCAGCATCTGCATGTTATTTTCTATGAAATATTATTATAAACTATTGAGCTGGATATAGTTCGAAGTTAGCAAAACTTAGAATCGGTATGAAAGATAAAAAAAGAACGCTGGAAACCATACTCTCCAAAGCGCTGCGGGAGGAAAATCTGTCTGCAGATGATATAGTGTTTCTTCTTAGGTTGAAGGAAGAGGACCAGGTGAATAAAGTTTTTGCTACTGCAAAAACTTTACGCGAGAGATATTTCGGCAATAAGATATTTATGTACGGTTTTATTTATACCAGTACCTATTGCCGCAATGACTGCAGCTTTTGTTTTTTTCGCCGTTCCAACCCGGAAAGCCAGCGCTATCGCAAGGCCAAACACGAAATTATAGCCACCGCCGGACGGTTAGCGGACTCCGGTGTTCACCTGATCGATCTGACGATGGGAGAAGACCCGGCCCTTTTCAATGGCAGTGGCGCGGGTTTTGACCGCCTGGTTGACCTGATTAAATCTGTAAAAAAAACCGCCGGACTGCCGATCATGGTTTCACCGGGAGTGGTTCCGGAAAGTGTGTTGTGCAGAATGATAGAAGCCGGTGCTCGCTGGTACGCGTGTTATCAGGAAACTCATACCCGGTGGTTGTTTAATCAGCTCAGACCTGAACAAAACTATGACCTTCGACTGGAAACCAAACGCAAGGCGCATCGTCTGGGACTATTGATCGAGGAAGGATTACTTTGCGGGGTGGGTGAAACTCCCGAGGATTTAGCCCATTCAATCTCGGTGATGCAGGCACTGAATGCCGATCAGGTGCGGGTTATGAATTTCGTTCCCCAACCGAGAACCCCGATGGAGAAAACCACCCCTCCCGATCCCCAAACAGAAGCATTGATCATTGCTGTGTTGCGACTGGTCTTTCCAGATAGGTTGATACCGGCTACTCTGGATGTGGATGGCCTGTCCGGGCTTAAAAAACGACTGGATGCCGGTGCTAATGTGGTAACTTCCATAATACCGCGGGGTCAGGGGCTTGCCGGTGTGGCGCAACATTCACTTGATATAGAAGCGGGCAGACGAACGAATGCCTCCGTGCTGGAGGTTTTGCAGACTGCCGGTTTGGAATCGGCAAAAACCGAAGAATATCTTGCCTGGATCAACGAGCGTCAGCGGGCGACTGATGCAAGCAATATCAGAGGGAAAATTGCGTGCTAGTTGGAGTCGTCGGTGGAAATCTTCAGGGTATCGAAGCCACCTATCTGGCGCAAAAAGCCGGTTGGGAAGTCATTGTTGTTGATCGCAAACCGGATGCCCCTGCCGCCGGATTATGTGAGCGCTATATCCAGCTGGAAGTAACCTCTGGAAATGATTTAGGGCCCGCTCTAAAAAGCGTTGACCTGGTTATTCCGACTCTGGAAAATCAGACGGCTCTGGCATATTTGGATCAATGGACCCGCGCTGAGGGAATCCCGTTTGCATTTGATCCTGGGGCCTATGCGATAACTTCTTCCAAATTAAAATCAAACCATCTTTTTGCAAACCTTGGCTTACCCGTACCCGCACCATGGCCCAACTGTAAATTACCTGTTATCGCCAAACCCAGTCAGGGCAGTGGCAGCCGTAAGATAACCGTATTTAATGAAGCAAACAGCTTACGGCACCATATCAAAGAATCCAATGAAGAATGGGTTATACAGGAATTTGTCAAGGGTCCCTCGTATTCTCTGGAGGTTATCGGGTTTTCGGATCAATATATACCGCTAACGGTTACGGATTTAAGAATGGATGCCGGTTATGACTGCAAGCGGGTGCTGGCCCCAACCAATCTGCCGCAATCGTTGATTTCGGATTTTGAACAAATGTCGATAGAACTGGCCCGGGCCCTGCGACTTAAAGGTCTGATGGATATAGAAGTCATCTTGCACCAGAATACGCTCAAGGTTTTGGAGGTGGACGCCAGATTGCCCAGCCAAACACCAACTGCCGTGTATTGGTCCACGGGACTAAATATGGTAAGGCTGGTGGGAGAACTTTTTTTAAACCGTTTAAATGAACCCCGCACAGTTGCAGGGCCCCCAAGAAGTGTTGTTTACGAACATATTAAGGTATCACCGAATATGTTGGCGGTTGCCGGCGAACACATCATGGCCGATACGGTTGACCTCAGGGTTGAGCATAATTTTTTTGGAGCTGACGAGGCCATCACCAATTATGCGCCGGGTCGTGACAATTGGGTTGCCACCCTGATTATCTCTGAAGCCGACCGGGCGGCAGCCTGGATAAAGCGAGACACTATAATATCGGAAATACGGCAACAATTAAAACTGGATAGATATCGGGATTCAGCCCCGGGGCAAGGTGCCCGGGAAGAAATGACATGACCAGACTGAAGACAGATGACATCATCAGCATCGCCGCAGGCATGGCGGACTATGACGCTGAACTGGCTGCCAAAACGGGCTTTACCCTCAAAGGGATTGCCTGTTGTGCCGCCGGTATCAGTGAAGACGACATTGAGCCTGTGCTTGCTAACGTTCGAATCGGCGTAATACCGATCACAAGCGGTGAAGGCATCATCGGCGGATTCTGCCAGGCCGTAAAAGCGATTGGGTCTCATTTGGGATGCCGGACCTTTATTACACAAACTGCGGATGTGGCCGGGTTGGTCGAAGCCTTTGAGAACAAGGCCGATATTATAATGCTATCCGACGATGATCGGTTTGTGGCCCTGCATGCCAAAAGCCGCCGGATCATCGACAACTCAGTTGCCACGGGTGAGGGATTCGCTACCGGACTTAATCTTATGGGCGGCGGTTTGGCGGACCGTGATGTCCTGGTGATCGGGTGCGGGCCAGTTGGATCCAGCGCCATTGAACATCTGGTTCGGATGGGTGCCCGGGTGTCGGTATACGATATCAATCCGCAACGTTGCAATGATGTTACCCAATCGATCGGACAGCGGCTGAATTCGAGGATTCGCAGTTTCGATGATTTGGACACGGCCCTGGATTATGCCCGGTTTATCGTCGATGCAACACCGGCGGCAAATATAATCCCGGCATGTCATATTACCCCGGAAACATATATAAGCGCGCCCGGGGTGCCGGTTGGGTTGACTGTTGAAGCAGGCTCAAAAATGTCAGACCGCATCCTGCATGATCCGCTTCAAATCGGTGTCGCCACGATGCTGGTATGCGCGTTGAAATTTCACAATTTTTAGTGAGGGCCTTTAATGGTCCGTATTTTTCACCTGAACTAGACGTCTCATAATTTAGACAGGATTGACAGGATTATTAGGATATTTAATTTTTGGCTTTCCAGACGAAAGCCAAAAAATCCAATTCGCCTTCGGCGAAAATAAAAAATGATGCGGCATTCTGGAATGTGTCAGACGCTAAG
>CAMYNZ010000174.1 GCA_947259865.1 uncultured Desulfobacterales bacterium
AAAAATTGAGCAGCAACAATTGCATCATGGAAAACACAAACAATTTAAACATTGAGATGACCATGCGCGCTGATCGGGTATCGCGCTTTTACCCGATGCTTTCGGCCGGTTTTGAGGTCAGCGCCCGGACGGCCTGCAGCGTGAAGGATTTGTTGTGCCGACAAATCGGTATCAGCGAAGATTATCTGGAGAAAAAAATCCAGACGATTTTTTTGGACGGTAAAGTCATAGATGATGCCGAAGCACCGGTTGTGCTGGACGGATCAATTCTGTCGTTATCGGCCGCCATGCCCGGCCTGGTTGGCGCCACCTTGCGCAGGGGGGGGCATCTGGCAGCCATGCGGGCCCAAATCTCTCATAACCAAAAAGGGTCAACCGTGACAGAGAAAAGGGGCAAGGTAAGCCTGAAACTCTTTAACCTGACCACCAGAGATATCGGGTCATTTTTTCTGGCACAGGGTATTTGGATTTCAGGGAGAGACTTTGAAAACGTATTGAACAGTTATGGGTCCGATCTTCAGAAGGGATGCCGGCTGGCCCACCTCAACAACCAAGAAATCGCTGTTCAAAAACTGTTTGACATGGACTGGAAAAACAAGGCTGTTTTTTTACGGGTCAACATGAGTCAAGATTGATTCATTGAGCGCTCGCATTTACTTTAACCGCCGCCGACCGGGGGGAAAACACCGAGCCTGTTTCCCTCTTCTAACACCGCATCAAGATCGGCCTGAGTCCCATCCACAAAGATCAGTTTGGCAGACTGGATCGGCACCCCCAGATGACGAAGAAGGTCTTTGACCGTTGTGCCTTCCTCGACGTCAACCATATGAACCGGCCCTTTGGTTCCATCGGGGTTGTATTGTGAAAGTGCGGCATAAAGATTAACTTCGATTTTCATTTCCCCACCGTATTCAGCCTCTTATACAGAGAACCAAACTATCATAGGACCCAATATATCCATCACCCGGCTCTCTTTCAAGCAGTTTCCGAATATGAGAAAAATTTTGAAATAATCTGAGTCATCTCCGCGGGTTTTTCCATGGGTATCAGATGGCCGGCAGAAAGAATGAGTTGATAAGAGGCGTTTGGAAACATCGAGACGGCTTTTTTCAGATCGATGTAATTGCTATTGGCACTGTTTTCTCCTTCAACAACCAATACAGGGCAACCCACCCTGGGAAGCATCGGCCAGGGATCATAGGGCATGCCCCCCATAAAAAGCGAGGCTTCTTTTTGGGGCGGACAGGTAAGCTGCAGACCACCGGTTTCACCCGGTACCATGCCGTATTTGATGTAAAGATCCAGCATTTCATCATCCCAATATTTAAAAAGACCTCTGGACCTTAAATACGTTCGAGCCACGGCGGCATCATCCCAAAAGTTACGCCGTTTGATGGACTTGCTGGCCAGGGGGTGTTCATCAACGGATATCTGAATTTTATAAAAATCCTGGGGCAAAAAGATAGGCTCTATCAATATCATCCCGGCCGCTTTGGGGCCATAAACAGCTTCGGCCATTGCCATGACCGTAGCGCCCATTGAATGTCCCACCAAAAAGGGGTGATCGATGTTGAGCCTGTCACACAGTCGGCAGAGATCATCCGCCAGTTTCATCCAGCTAAGACCCCCTTTGGCGGGATCGGTTTGGCGGTGATCACAAAAATAGGGGGCAATTATTTGAAAGGACTCCGACAACTCGCGCGCGATGGGATGCCATAGCCAGGGTAAAAATCCTGTTGCGTGCAGTAAAATAATGGGCGGCCCATCACCCTCATAAAAAAGGTATTGTAAATCAGCGTCACCAATATCTTGTGAACGGATTGCCGGGTCAGTAATTTTTTTCACATTAATCACAGAGTTCAAAAAGCGCTGCAGCCCCCATACCGCCACCGATGCACATGGACTCTACCCCGTATTTGATATTTCTGGCTTGCATGTTAGCAAGCAGGGATGCGCAGAGCTTGGCTCCGGTGCAACCCAAGGGGTGGCCCAGCGCAATGGCCCCACCATTGATATTGATCTTATTCATATCAAGACCGAGCTCTCGGATGCAATACAGGGCCTGGGATGCAAAAGCTTCATTGATTTCAAAAAGTCCGATATCTTTGACATCCATTCCGGTGAGCTTCATGAGCTTCGGAATGGCGTAGCGTGGGCCCACACCCATCTCATCCGGTTTACAACCAATGGTGGTGTAGCTTTTAAATACTGCGATTGGCTTTAGGCCCAACTGGTTAACTTTATCTTCTGACATAATTAGGGTGGCCGCCGCACCGTCGGTGGTCTGGGAAGAATTCCCGGCGGTGACGGTTCCATTGAGGGCAAAGGCCGGATTGAGGTTGGCCAGACCTTCCAGGGTGGTATCAGCGCGTATGCCATCGTCCAAATCGTGCTTGAAAGTCTCCTTTTTATAGGTGCCGTCCGATTGTTCGACAAACCGGGCGGCAGGCGTCGGAACCCGTTCGGTGAACAGATTCTTTTTCTGGGCATTGGCCGCTTTCATCTGCGAATGAAAGGCAAACTCATCCTGATCCTGCCGGCTGATGTTATATCTATTGGCGACATTTTCTGCCGTAATCCCCATTGATACGTAAATATCGGCATGTTTCTGGGAATACTCCGGGTGCGGTCTGGGCACATTCCCGCCCATGGGAACATAGGTCATTGATTCCACCCCTCCACCGATGGTGATATCCGACCATCCCGCCATTACCCGCAACGAAGCCAATGCGATGGCTTCCAGGCCCGAAGAGCAGAACCGGTTAACCGTTGCACCGGTGACCCCAGTGGGAAAACCGGCGATTTGATTCACCAGTCTGCCTATATTCAGCCCCTGCTCCGCTTCCGGAAAGGCGCAACCAACCATGATATCCTCGATATCTTTCTTTTCAAGATTCGGTGTTTTTTCCACGACTGTGGAAAGAATGAAGGCAAGGAGGTCTTCGGGCCTGGTATCCTTAAAGGCGCCCTTGTTGCGCTTGCACCCCGGGGTTCGAATGGACGTTACGATAAAGGCATCTCGCATTGTTATTTCCTCCTGAGTTTAATTTAATTGAAGGATCGTGGAGTGTTGGAGTATTGGAGTATTGGCAAAAAACAATCATTGCGGGTTGCGAGTTACACGTTGCGCGTTAAATTTTCTAACCCGTAACTCGGAACACGCAACTCGCAACAGTCACTTATCGCAAGCTCTATTAGGTCTTAATCCACCACTCCAATACTCCATTACTCCTGCTTTTTATAGGATAAAACCTATTTACCATTTAAATTGTCGATCACCCTTAAAATCGTTTTGGACATCAATGGCTCAAATCAGTTTCTTAGTGGTTTCCCTGTGTTTAATATGTGTTCGATTCTGGCCTGGGTTTTTTCTTCCTTTAACAGATCCACAAATGTTTGCCGTTCAAGTTTTAAAATGAGGTCTTCATCGACCTCACTGTCGGCTCTCACATCGCCGCCACTGAGAACGTAGGCAATTTTACGAGCTAAAAAAGCATCGTATTCGGATACAAACTTGGCATTGACCATGTTGAACAGTTCGGCGTTGGCCATGGCCGGTGCAGATTCACCAAAGACTTTTATTTTTCTTTTCACTTCCGGTGCATAGCCTTCAGCGACCATCTTCAAAATTTCTTTTTTTGCTTCCCCGATCAAATAATCCCGGTTAGCGACAACTCTATCGTTGGGGCGCAAAAAGCCGTTGGCCCTTGCTTCCGCGGCCGATGTTGAAACCTTGGCCGTGGCAATGGCCATGAAAGCGGGAATAAAAAGCTTTGCCAGATCAACTTCCGTGACTGCTGCAGGAATGGCGGTCACAAAATTCTTCCAGAGATTTAAACAGCCGCCGCCGGCCGGCAGCAAACCGACACCGACTTCGACCAGTCCCATGTAAAGCTCTGCATGGGCCACCATCTTGTCGGCTGCCAGACAGAATTCACAGCCACCTGCCAGAGTTAAACCGTAGGGGGCCGCTACCACAGGAAAGGAGGCATAACGGGCCCTTTGCAACCCCACCTGCAGCTGCTCAAGCATTCCTTCAATCTCGCTGTATCTTTTATCTTTGGCCGCCGCCAGCACCATGCTAAGATCGGCCCCGGCTGAAAACGCCCCGGGCATACCACCGGCCTGATTGCCGATAACCAAACCGATACCTTCGGCATCAACGTGGTCGAGCGCCTGCCAGAGAAAATCAATTATTTCAGTGTTTATGGTATTCATCTTGGTGTTGAACTCAAGGCAAAAGACCCCATCATTTAAATCAACAAGGGCTGCGGAATTGCAGGATGTAACAGTCTTATCGGCGCCTTTGAGAGCCTTTAGCGAAAGAATGTTTTCGCTAACCACCTGTTCTCGATAGTCGCCGGCAGTGAAGTCATAAAAATATGTTTTGCCGTTTTCGGTTTTGTAAAAAGATGTATGGCCGGAATCCAGCATCTTGGTAATCTTGTCGGGCACCGCGAATTCATCAGCCCGCATTCTGGTAACCGAATCGGCAAGGTCAATGGCATCCCAGGTTTCAAAAGGCCCCATTTCAAAGTTAAATCCCCACTTCATGGCGTTATCAACTTCGACAACGGTGTCGGAAATTTCAGGAAGGCGGTTGGCGGCATAAATAAGGTTGTGGGTGATGACTTTCCAGGCAAAATTTGCGAGTTTGTCCTTGCCATAAACTACTGCTTTCATTTTCTCCGGCAAGCTTTTGGCCTTTTGGGCTGCCTGCAGACACGGGTAATCGGGGGGGGCATAGGCCTCATATTCCAGTGTGGCCGGGTTTATTACCTTGCGAATTTTTTTCCATTCGGGTGTCAGTTCAGTTTTGTAAAAGCCGCTTTGCGTTTTTTTGCCCAGGAGGTTTTTTTCAATCATTTTGCCTGCAAATTCGGGGAGCACGAAATTTTCTCGGGCCTCGTCGTTTTCGACCAGCTCATATGTATTTCGGGCCACATGACCCAGGGTATCGAGCCCGACAATATCTGCGGTTTTGAACATAGCTGTTTTGGGTCTTCCCATCACCGGCCCGAAAACGGCATCGACGTCCGCAATGGTCAGTCCATCTTCAAGCATCAACTGCATGGACAAAACCATACCCTGGACCCCGATGCGATTGCCCACAAAATTGGGGGTGTCCTTGGCCCACACAATACCTTTTCCCAGGATACGCTCCCCAAAATCGGCCATGAAGTCCAAAATTTCGGGCCGGGTATCCTCAGCGGCAATTATTTCTAAAAGTTTCATGTAGCGTACCGGATTAAAAAAATGGGTACCCAAAAAGTGCTGTTTGAAGGCTTTGCTCAAACCTTTGCTCATGGCCTTCAAGGGAATTCCGGATGTATTGGTTGAAACGATGGCATCTTTTTTTCTCAGCGGTTCAATCCGTTTAAAAAGATCTTGCTTGATTTCCAGGTTTTCGACAACAACCTCAACAATCCAGTCGCAGGCAGCGATTTTATCAAAATCATCGGTCAGATTGCCGATCGTTATGCGGTCAATATCTTTTGCCTGCATCAAAAGGGAAGGACTTGACATGACAACGGCATCCAAACCGGCTTTCACGATTTTGTTTCTGGCAATCGGATCATTTTTTTGCTGATCGCTCAGATCCTGTGGGACAACATCCAACAATAACGTTTTAATGCCGGTGCTGGCAAGCAGTGCCGCGATTCCACCGCCCATAACGCCAGAACCAATAACTGCGGCTGATCTTATTTTTCTTCGCATAATTACCTCCAACAAAAAGATACCCATAAAATGAATGAATATTCATTCATGTAGCAAAGACCGCTTTGGGGTGTCAAGCAAAACCTTTTTCATACCCGATAAATATGGGATATAAATTTATTTCATTTTATTTCAATTGATTAGTCAAAACTATTTTAAACAAATGCTTGATTAGTCATATGATAAAAATAATAACGGATAAGTCGTTAATGAATTATTATTCATTACAGTCTCCATTTTTTTTTGTATTCCAAAGGAAGATATTGGATTGACGGCTATAATCGCCGCAGGCAGTTATGGTGATGGCACCCCGTGTAAGAATGGATCTGGCGGGGTAAGGTGGGGCCGGAATAGCCAGCCTATCTATTATCAAGTCTGACGGGATATGGAAATCTCAGGGGGGCGATACGATAAAAGCTCGGACGGCAAGGACCATTTAGCCCTGTTGGACAGCAATCTGTTCGGGTTCGGCCGGCTCGGGAAGTTGTGTTTCCTGATCATGCAGCTCTTCACAGATTCTTTTAAACTCACTCTCTCTTGCCAGGAAGGCATCCACCACATCGGGATCAAAATGTGTGCCTCTAAGTCCGATGATGATATCCCTGGATTTTCCATGGGTGTAAGCTTCCTTGTAAAAACGCTTTGAGGTGAGGGCATCGTACACATCAGCCAGGGCGACAAACCTGGCCGATAAAGGAATACTTTCATCGGCCAGCCCTTTGGGATAACCGCTGCCGTCCCATTTCTCGTGGTGATAATAGGCGATTTCTTTTCCGAGTGTCAGAAATGAAACCCCTTCGATCTTTGAATCAATGTCGTTGAGGGCATCTCCACCCAGAACCGTATGCCGTTTAATGATCTCAAACTCTTCGGGCGTGAGCCGCGCGGGTTTTAAGAGGATCGCGTCCGGCACCCCGACTTTTCCGATATCGTGCAGAATGGAGGATCGGAAAAGGTCTTCGATATAGTCCTGGGAAATATAGTCCTGGTACTTTGGATGCTGCGACATCTCGACAGCGATTATCCGGGCATACTCCCGTATTCTCTCCAGGTGCGTGCCGGTACCCTCGTCCCTGTATTCGGCAAGTTTTGCGAGACCCAAAATAGTGGCCGCCCTGGCCTCTTGCAGCTGGGCCTCCAGTTTGGTTTTTTCTCTTTCCGCTCTGAGCCGTTCGGTTACATCGCGCAGTATTCCGCGGAATCCGATCGGTTGATCTTGCTTGTCATTTAAAAGAGAGACAGAAATCTCAAGGATCCGGATGGAGCCATCTTTTATAATGACCTCACATTCGGATACATTGACAGTTTTACCGGTCTCACGGACCTGATTAAAAATTAGATGTAAATTTCCGGTGGTCTCCGGTGTGCTAAACGGGCGTCCGGTCAACCCCGTAACCTCTTTGGTGTAGCCAAGCATGCGGGCAGTCGAATCATTGAAAAACGTTAAATTTCCGTCAAGATCAACCTCGTAATAGCCTTCCTCCATGCTTTCCAGGATCGTGCGATACTTCTCTTCACTTTCCTTTAACGCTTCTTCAGCTTTTTTGCGGTTATTGATGGTAAATTGGACGTGGGAACCAAAAAAAATGAACAGACAGAATACAATGATCCGCGGCCAGATTTCATTGATATCAGGTCCAAGCAGCTGATTAAAAAAATTGACGTTCCGGGATGTAAATATATTTAAGATGGATTCAAGAACCCAGTAGGATGCGGCAAGTCCGATACCGATCAAAACCATGGAATCTGCAACACTTACGCGGTATTTTATCAAATTTTTCATGCTATGTCTCTAGAACCTAACCTTACGATTATCAAAAATTTCTGCTCATTTTAACATTTTTACTCTAAAATGTCACTCGCTTTCCATGAATGGCCTGAGTTTCCCGTATCATTGGGCAACCCAGACTAGCGGGTTATAGGTGCCGATTATTGACGATTCGCTATAAAATTGATAAAATTACAATCTCTAACTTTATTGGCGTGAATCAAGGGCCGAATTTTAATCATATCCGATCGGGAGACTGGCGGTGCTTAAAAAAATAAAAAATTACATTCTGATTGGCA
>CAMYNZ010000175.1:0-957 GCA_947259865.1 uncultured Desulfobacterales bacterium
CGCACGGGTGTTTTCCGGCAAATCCTGGCTGACAATTGTGGCGGCATCCCTGGCGGGAGCGCTATCGCCTTTTTGTTCATGCGGCGTCATCCCCCTGATCGCCGCTATGCTGGCATCCGGTGTTCCGCTGGCCCCGGTGATGGCCTTTTGCATATCTTCTCCGATCATGGACCCGGAAATGTTTATTCTTACGGCATCCGGTATCAGTTTAAAGTTTGCGATTGCTAAAACAATTGCCGCAATCGGTATGGGCCTGGCCGCAGGATTTACGGTACTTGGATTTCAACAAATGGGTTTTTTATCTCGGCCTTTAAAAAGGGCCCAGAGATGTAGCTGCGGTCAGCCGGCTTTTGATGCCGATGCAAAGGTTGCCGTGTTCTGGCGTTTCTGGCGAATCCCGGAGGGCCGTGATCGATTCATGGAAGAAATCAGAAACAATGGTGTCTTTCTGGGAAAATGGATGTTGCTGGCATTCTTTGTGGAAAGTATCATGATCGCCTACATACCGGCGCAATGGATTGCAAATGTGGTGGGCGCTAAAAGCGCCTTTGCGGTTCCGCTTGCATCTATCGTAGGCATTCCTGCCTATATGAACGGTTATGCTGCCATTCCCCTGATTTCCGGCCTTATAAAAATGGGAATGACCCCCGGGGCGGCCCTGGCTTTTATCACTGCCGGTGCGGTGTCCTCAATCCCGGCGGCACTTGCCGTGTATGCCCTGGTAAGAAAATCGATATTTGTATTGTATATTATGCTGGGTCTGTTCGGTTCGATGCTGGCGGGATACATCTTTCAAATTAGCGTTGGAATTTAACCATTTCCTGTTAACCTCAGGAGTCGGGGAGTTTCTACGAGGTCGCTGCATGAATCATCAGCGACTGCATCGTGCAAACTCATGCATAAGGGGTCGTAGCCAAAGAACAGCGATTAGACATTATAAAAATAGGTTAGGGGTAA
>CAMYNZ010000175.1:965-8636 GCA_947259865.1 uncultured Desulfobacterales bacterium
TTTGGGTTTCCGACGGTTCTTTGGCAACGCTCCCTAATGCCTTCAGACAGTGCACGATTTCGCTGCTGATAATTCATTCCGCGATTATCAAAGGTCGGCAGGAAAAACTCCCCGATCCCTCATTTATTTAGTATTCTCAATTTTAAAGACAGCTCATCCAGCTGTTCTTTAGTGGTTTCAGCCGGTGCTTGGGTTAGCAAGCAGGCCGCCTTCTGAGTCTTGGGAAAGGCGATCACATCCCGGATCGATGATTCCCCGCATAGCAGCATCACCAGCCTGTCAAATCCAATTGCAATGCCGCCATGGGGCGGTGCGCCGGATTCCAGGGCCGAAAGCAAAAAGCCGAATTTCTCCACATAGGCCTTGGGTTTCATCCCCAGGGCCGCAAATATTTTCTCCTGCAGATCTCTAAGGTGAATACGGATGCTGCCGCCGCCGATTTCAAACCCGTTTAACACAAGATCATAGGCCCGGGATCTTACCGAAAGGGGAGCTTTCTTTAGCTTGGGGTAATCCTCTTCAAACGGCGATGTGAAGGGGTGGTGCAAGGCCTGTAACTTTTTTTCGATTTCATCATATTCGAACATCGGAAACTGGGTGATCCACACAAATCTGAAATCGCTTTCGTCAATCAGGCCCAGCTGCTGGCCCAGGTGATTTCTGAGGTGTCCCAGGGCTTCGTTGACAACTTTGGGCTGATCGGCCACAAAAAAGACGAGATCCCCGGGCACCATCTCGATGCGTTGGGCGAGGGCCTTTTTTTCCTTGTCGCTAAAAAATTTCGTGATGGGAGATTGCCACTCATTTTCGCGAACTTTTATCCAGGCCATCCCCTTGGCCCGGTAAACCGTAACAAAATCGGTGAGGTCATCGATTTCCTTGCGGGAAAAATCGATACACCCCTTGGCATTCAATGCTTTAACGATACCACCCTTTTTGACTGCATCGGAAAAAACCTTGAATCCCGCTCCTTTGACAATATCCGAGATATCTTTGAGCTCGAGATCAAAGCGTGTATCGGGCTTGTCCAGACCGTAGCGCCCGACGGCATCCGCGTACGTCAGCCGCGAAAAAGGTGTCTTGAGCTTTAAACCTTGTACCTTATCAAAAAGATCGACCATCATGCCTTCGGTGATGTCCATGATATCTTCTTCACCCACAAACGACATCTCGATATCGATTTGGGTAAACTCCGGCTGTCGATCGGCCCTGAGATCTTCATCCCGGAAACAGCGAACGATCTGATAGTATCGATCATAACCGGATATCATGAACAGCTGTTTGAAAATCTGGGGCGATTGCGGCAGGGCATAAAACTGCCCTGGATTGACCCGGCTGGGAACCAGATAATCTCTGGCCCCTTCGGGTGTGCTGCGGGTCAGGAAGGGGGTTTCAAGATCAAGATAACCGTGGTGGTTGAGATAATTTCGAACCGCGCTAAGAGTCCTGTGCCTCAGCATCAGATTTTTTTGCATTTGAGATCGACGCAGATCCAGGTGACGGTATTTTAGTCGAACCGTCTCTGACACCTCAATGTCGTCCTCGATTAAAAAAGGCGGTGTCTTGGCCTGGTTGAAAATTTTCAGTTCGGTCACCATAACCTCTATCTCGCCGGTCTTTAAATTGGGGTTGACCATTCCGTCCGGTCGATGTTCCACTTTGCCGCGCACGCCGAGTACCCATTCATTGCGGATGGCGTGGGCCTTGGCATGGACCTTTTTGGCCACCACCGGATTGAATACCACCTGGGTTATTCCTTCCCGGTCGCGCAGATCCACAAATATAACGCCCCCGTGATCCCTGCGGCGCAGCACCCATCCCATCAGCACAACTTCTTTGTCGATATCACCGGCATTCAGTTGATTGCAGTGATGCGTGCGCCGCATGTTGCCTAAATTATCTGTCAATATAACCTCCTGTTGAATTGGTTGTATTAGTTGCATTAGTTGTTGGCACTGGTCAATTAATCGAACCAATCAAACTAATCAAACCAATTCAACCAATCCAACAAATTAAACCAATTTAACTATTGTTCTGGAAGAATTTTATTTTTAATTGATTCAACAATCCCATCGATGGGTAAAGTCGTCTGCTCTTTGTTTGCCATATCGCGCAAAATAACGGCGCCGTCCTCGAGTTCCTTATCCCCCACGATAAGAACATAGGAAGCCCCCAGCCGATCAGCTCGCTTCATTTGGGCCTTCAAACTTCTATCCTCGAAATCCATTTCGGCGGTAATGCCCCGGCCACCCAACCGGCAAATCCATTCAAAGGCCATATTCTGGCTGTCTGAGCCCAGGGCGGCCACAAACACATCCGTCTTTTTTATAAAATCTGAATGATCAAAGCCGGATACTTCCGCCAACCGATCAAGACCAATGGCAAAGCCGGTTGCCGGTAAATCCGGCCCCCCGAGCATTTTTATCAGACCATCATAGCGGCCGCCGCCGGCTACAGCACTCTGGGCACCCAATGAACCGGTTTGAATTTCAAAAGTTGTGCGGGTATAATAATCAAGTCCTCTAACCAAACGCTTGTCCACCACAAAAGGAATTTTTAATTTTTTTAGAAAGTTCTTTACCGTTTCAAAATCCACTTTGCAGTAGTCACACAAATAATCCAGTATGGACGGGGCCTCAGCTAATGTTGCTTTGCATGACGGCACCTTACAGTCAAGCACCCGGAGAGGATTTCTTTCACGCCTTCTTTGACAGTCCGGACAAAGCTTGTTAGTTATGGAGGCGAGAAATTTTGACAGCGCCTCCCGGTATTTGGGACGACAATCGGGGCAGCCCAATGAATTGATGTGGGCCGTAACATCCGAAACCGCAAGTCTGTTAAAAAGGGTTACCAGCATCAAAATGAGCTGAACATCAACCAGTGGGGAGGTAACGCCGAGCACCTCTACATTCATCTGATAAAATTGCCGATAGCGTCCCTTTTGGGGACGCTCCCTGCGAAACATGGGTCCGATGGTATAAAACTTTCGGATGGGATCCTTGGCATACATTTTATGCTGTATATAGGATCGCACCACTGAAGCGGTTGCTTCCGGTCGCAGGGTAATAAGATCGCCTTTGCGGTCGGGAAAAGTATACATCTCCTTTTCCACAATATCGGTATCTTCCCCAATACTTCTGGCAAACAGCTCGGTGCGCTCCATCATCGGAATGCGGATTTCTTTAAAACCGAAGTCCTCAAAAAGAGAAGTGGCCGTATTTTCAATCTGCTGCCAGCGTTCGACTTCGCCGGGCAGTATATCATTGAATCCTCGGATTAGCTGTATCATAGTCAAATTCAGTTTATAGTTAACTGAGGGGTCGGGGTGTTTTTTTCTTGCCATACAAACCGGTTGCCCTGCACCCGGTTAATTTGGCAAGAAAAAAATACCCCGACCCCTGAGTTAACTGATTAAATTGTTTGATCCGTTTTCGTAATTACAAACTTTTCTGTTTATCGCAGAGCCCACCGATTAGTCAATATTTATATTTCTTTTTTAACTTGACACCCTGATAGCCTGTTGCTTTAGTATTTCATTCTCGCAAAAGAACGACTCTATGAAAAGTCAATTTCTGATAAAAAACATGGAAAATCGGCACCGGGTTAAAAACAGACAGGAGGTGTTGTGGTAAAAATTGGAAAGAAAAACGCCCTAACCGACGTAAAGGGTATACGCGTAGGGCACTACAGCGACACGGATGCTGTCTGTGGCGTGACGGTGGTCATCTGTCCCGAAGGGGCTGTGACTGGGGTTGATGTGCGCGGCTCGGCACCGGGGACTCGTGAAACAGACCTGTTGTCGCCGCTAAGTTTAGTAGATAAAGTCCAGGCGGTGGTATTGTCCGGAGGTTCCGTTTTCGGGCTGGCGACAGCTGATGGAGTTGTGCGATGGCTGGCGGACCAGGGCATAGGATTTCCGCTGGAAAAGGGATATGTCGCACCGATCGTACCGGCCGCGGTCCTTTACGATCTGGGGCGTGGTCCGAATTTTATCCCTGCCATAAATGCCGATTGGGGCTTGAGGGCCTGTCGAGCAGCCCACAGGCAAGAGATATCCACAGGCAGTGTCGGGGCGGGGACCGGTGCATTGTCGGGAGGAATAAAAGGCGGTTTGGGTACTGCCAGCCTGATCCTGGATTCAGAAATCACCGTGGCCGCCCTGGTCGCGGTCAATTCTTATGGTTCGGTTATAAATCCGTCAAAGGGTCATCCCTGGGATATCGAAATGGAAATGGACGGCGAATTCGGTGCACAGGCAAGTCGTGCTGTCAGGCTGCCTTCACCGTCTGAAACCGGTCCGGGACGCAATACCACCATCGGCCTGGTTGCCACAGACGCAACCCTTAACAAATCCCAGGCTTTGAAGATAGCCCAGATGGCCCATGATGGCTTGGCCCGTGCGATCCGCCCGGCCCACACCATGTTCGACGGTGATACATTGTTTTGCCTGGCTACGGGGCAAAAAAAATTACCCGAAATACCCGGTTTTTTTGTCGCGCCCCAGGCCCAGTCCATAAACGAATTGGGTCATGCTGCCGCAGACTGCATGTCCCGGGCAATCATAGACGGGATTACGTCCGCCTGCAGCCTGGCCGGTATGACGGCATTCTGTGATCTTGAAAAATTATGAGGGGTCGGGGTGTTTTTTTCACGACAAGATGATCGCCCCAGTGCTTCTTACCATCAATTGGCTTCGACCGCCAAGATAGGCAATACACGCAGTTGGATTCTGGGACAATAGAATTTGAAAGAAGCAGGCAGTAAAATGTAGGGGTGTTGCCGCTGCTAGACTTGCCAGGCGATAACCCGGCATCTTGACGTGAAAAAAATACCCCGACCCCTCAAAATTTATTGAAATTCAAGGGTTCAGGGTTACCCAGAGTATTGAGCCCAGTTTGAACGTTTACCCACTAACACAAAAGGAGGCACAATGAAAAAATTGTTGCTCATATTACTTACACTGGCATTAATCAGTCCCGCTCCAACCGCTTTTGCTGAGACAGCGCAACGCGGCGGGAGCCTTGTCGTCTGCCAGCCCGGAGAACCGCCGGGACTGGACCCAACAGCCAACACAGCCGCTGCCATTGACCGGGTGGTCTTTTCAAACATCTATGAAGGCCTGATCAAGGTCAACAGTGATGGGCAGTTTATTCCCGGCCTGGCAACCAGTTGGAAAGTGTCACCCAGCGGCAAAGTGTATACATTCAATCTGCGAAAAGGGGTTTCGTATCATAATGGTGAACGGTTCGATTCAGGGGTGGCCAAATGGAATCTTGAGAGAGCCATGGGCAAGGATAGCGTCAATCCTCATCCGGAGTATTTCCGTGGTATCAACAAAATCGAAACACCGGATACATACAACCTGGTATTGACCCTCAAGGATGTGGACGCGCTTTTTATCGCCCATCTGGCCGAAGGCGACGCCGTCATGCTGCCACTGAAAGGTCACGAAAAAGCCAAGTCACATCCCATCGGTACCGGCCCGTTCCAATTCGTCAAGTGGATCAGGGGCGATCGGGTAGAAATGGTTCGGTTTGATGATTATTGGAACCCGGAACTTCCCTATCTGGACAAAGCAACCTTCAAGTTCATTGGTGATGCCAGCGCCCAGATTGCTGCCCTGAAAGCCGGTGACATTGATGTTTTAGGTTGGATTTCAGCTCCCGAGTCGGCCGCGGAGCTTTCCCGGGACAAACGCTTTAAAGTCTATGCGGGGGCCACCACCGGAGAGGTCATCATGTCGACCAATAATAAGGCCAAGCCTTTTGACAACAAACTTGTCCGCCAGGCGATTGCGTATGCCATCGATCGCAAAACCGTCATCGATCTGGTCATGTTTGGCTATGGCACCCCCATTGGTTCCCACTGGTCGCCATCTACACCATATTATATGGATCTTACCGAAAAGTTCTCTTATAATCCGAAAAAGGCCAAAGCGCTGCTGGCCAAGGCCGGATATCCCAACGGATTTGATGCGACTATCCAGTTGCCGGCTATCTACTCTTATTCCCGCCGGGCCGGTGAGGTGATAGCCGACATGCTGGGGCAGGTGGGTGTAAAGCTGAAGATTGAAATCGTCGAGTGGCCCTTCTGGCTTGAAAGGATTTTTAAGCAGAAAGAGTACCAGTTGACCATGATCGGCCACGTCGAGGCCTGGGACATCGGTATCTATGCCAATTCGAAATACTACTTCCAATATGACTCCCAGGAATTTCGGGATGCCTATGCCAAGGCCTTAAAGGCACCCAACGAAGCTGAAAAAGCCAAATGGTTTGGCCGCTGCCAGGAAATCATTACCGAGGATGCCGTCAACGGCTTTCTTTTTTCGGCTCCAAACCTTCCGGCTATGAAGGCGAATGTGATGAACTGGTGGAAAAACTATCCAACGATTGCCCTGGATGTCACCGAAGTGTGGCTTAAAAGATAACCCTTGTTCGATCCAGATAAATGAACTCACGAGATGTCTAAACTCATTTGCCAGCAATGGAGTGAGCGTTAAAACAATTGATGCGGGATACATGTTACGGGTTGCGCGTTCATTTTTACCCGTAACTCGAAACACCTAACTCGCAACGGACACCTATCATTTTAATAGTTGAGGCGTCGGGGTGTTTTCTGCAATTAACACCGTCATTCCTGCGAAAGCAGGAATCCAGTAAAGTTATCTCCGCATGCCCTGGATGCCCGCTTTCGCGGGCATGACAAGAAAAATACTGCGACCCCTCAAATAATTAGATCTTAATTCCAACACCCCAACTGTCTAAGTGCAACCATGATTCGCTATCTAATCAAAAAACTGATAATCCTATTGATGCTGCTATTTTTAGTCTCAATAGCGGTTTTTTCGATTCTCTTCGTCCTGCCCGGAGATCCGGCCCAGGTCATGCTGGGTATCAATGCCACCCCGGATGCGCTGGCCAGCCTGCGCGCCGAGCTCGGATTGGACAGATCGTTTTTTGAACAGTACATGGATTGGATGGGCAACCTGGTAACCGGCCGCGGCAACCGCTCGATTAACTATGATATCCCGGTTTATGATCTCATTCTTTCGAGCCTGGCGGTGACCGGCCCTCTGGCCTTGCTGGCCATGATCTTTGCCGTCATATTCTCTCTGCCGTTTGGCGTGTATGCCGCCCGTCACCAGAATCAGCCCGGTGATGTTAGCGTGATGTTTTTTACCCAGTTGGGCCTGGCAATACCTGAATTCTGGCTGGGTATACTGTTGATCCTGCTACTATCAGTCCATTGGGGGCTGTTTGCGGCCGGTGGTTTTCCCGGTTGGTCAGCGGATTTTTGGGGGTCATTCAAGGCCCTGCTTTTGCCGGCCTTTGCATTAGGAATTATCCGGGCTTCGATTCTGACACGATTGACGAGATCCTCCATGCTGGAGGTGCTTCGTGAAGACTACATCCGCACCGCAAGGGCCAAAGGCCTTAAAGAGAGGACAGTTATCTATGTTCATGCCCTGAAAAACGCCCTTATTCCGGTATTGACCATCCTTGGCCTTCAATTGGGTCAGCTAATGGCCGGGGCGATCATCATTGAAAATGTCTATTATTTACCGGGACTCGGGCGGTTGGTTTTCCAGGCCATTGGTCAACGGGATCTCCCGGTGGTCAGGGATATTGTATTGTTTATGGCTGCGGCCGTTGTTGTGATCAACTTCATCGT
>CAMYNZ010000175.1:8645-15742 GCA_947259865.1 uncultured Desulfobacterales bacterium
CCAAACAGAATAGTCAGGCATAATTCGCTGATATAATGAAACGATTTTTCAACAACATGAATTTCACCATCGGTTTTATACTATCGCTGGTGATCATCCTTATGGCTGCAGCCAGCCTGATCTGGACCCCCTATGACGCCAATAAAATGAACCCGCGGGAACGTCTACAAGGGCCATCATTCAGCCATCTTTTGGGCACCGATCAGTATGGACGTGATATTCTCTCACGGGTGATGGTAGGTGCCGTGAATTCCATCATCGTTGGCCTGGTCACGGTGACCATCGGATTAAGCATCGGCGTAGTGTTAGGACTGATTGCAGCCTATTACGGCAGGCTGGTCGATGAAACTATCATGCGATTCTCCGATTTTTTATTCGGCTTTCCGGCCGTACTCACAGCTATCTTAATTACTTCCATTCTGGGACCATCAATGATCAATGCCATGCTGGCCATCGGTATTTTTTACATCCCGGTGTTTGCCCGCCTCACCCGGGCCGTAGCCTTGACGCTGTGGGAAAGGGAATTTATCGCTGCCGCCCGGGCAAGCGGAATAAGTGAATGGGCCATTGCCTGGCGCCATGTTTTGCCGAATATTCTGTCGACCCTTCTGATTCAGGGTACCATTCAGTTTGCGGTAGCGATACTGGCTGAAGCCGGACTCAGTTATTTGGGGTTGGGTACCCAACCGCCGCATGCCTCCTGGGGCCGAATGCTCAACGAAGCCCAGACATTTATGGCCCTGTCTCCCTGGATGGCGATCTTTCCCGGTGTAGCTATCGCTTGGGCGGTGTTGGGTTTTAACCTTTTGGGAGATGGATTGAGGGATAGTTTGGATCCAAGGATGGTCAGAATCAGATAAAATAAAAGATTAAATTCGAAATTCGAAGCACGAAACTCGAAACAAATTCGAATAACCAAAATCCAAAACTCTAAACAAATGAATTCAAAAAAACAGATCGAGGAGTATAATAGTAACCGCAGAACCAAAGAAAAGCGAACCGCAGAACCGCAGAACAAGGAATTTCGAATATTGAAGTGGGGAAATGAATCTTTTTGGTTCTAAAAACTTCTGCGGTTCGATATTCCTTGTTGATATTCGATATTCGTATTTTTTATTAAGGTAAGATATTTATAATGATTGCTGATAAAGATATTACTCGGGTATTAAACGAAATTAATCCTGACGAACTGATCAAGCTTACCGCTGAGCTTGTCAAGATCAACTCCGTTTGGGATCCGGTTGCCGGCACCTGTGAAAAACCCGTGGCAGAACGGGTAGCCCAGTGGGCACAAACGCAGGGTTTTGCCGTCCAGCAAGACGAAGTGGCACCGGGTAGGCCAAATGTCGTAATTACCTGGTCTGCCGATCCGGGAGAACGAGAACTGATGTTTGAAGGGCACACCGACGTTGTCACCCCGGGGGATATTTCGGTCTGGAATTATGATCCGTTTGGGGCCCAAATCGTCGGACGGCAGATGTATGGTCGGGGAACAAATGATACCAAAGGCAACCTGGCTGCCATGCTTATCGCCATGAAGGCATTGAAACGATCGGGTATAACGCTGGCCGGAAAAATAGTCGGCGGTGTGCTTTGTGATGAAGAGGACCAGATGCTCGGTGTCAGGGATTTTATAGCAAGAGGCCATGCTGATAAGATCACAGCGGCGGTGATCTGTGAGCCCCAGGACGGATTGATCTGTATATCTCAAAAAGGGGCCTTGCGCGCTCGCTATACCGTCACCGGTCGCATGAGCCATGGCGCAATGCCGCTTGCCGGTCTGAACTGCGCTCCGGCCCTGGCCCGGTTAATTGACGGGCTGCATAAACTGGAGCGGGAAACGATCACAAACTTAGGCCGGGACGAACACCTGGGATGGCCAAGTTTTACGCCTACGGTCATTCAATCTCCCATGACCGGAACACCCCAACTCAATGTCATGCCCCGGGAGGCGCAAATGTTGGTCGATATCCGTACTATTCCTGCCCAGTCTCATCCGCAGATTCAGAATAAATTAAAGGGGCTGGCAAGTGAAATCGAGAAACACGTTTGCGATGACTACGCGCAATATGATCGTAAACTCATCCTGGAGCGCGATCATGACCTCAAAGTTGAAGTGGAGTTTTTAACCGACCGGCCCTGTACCCTCACCGCCCGCAACGAACCCATCGTACAGGCCGCGGACTGGGCCACCCGGAAACATACGGGTAAAGAGCCGATGTATGCCGGTGTACCGGGTGCCACCGATGGAACCTATCTCTGGGCCCTAAAGAACATTCCTATTGTTACCATGGGGGCCGGTGATCGCCAGGTGCCTCACCAGGTGGATGAATGGGTGGATTTAGATCAACTCATTGAAACCGCCCGGATTTATGCCTTGACGGCACTGCATTATCTGTATCCAGGGAATGTCCCATGAACCCAAGGCTGCTGGAAGTAAAAGACCTATCGGTTTATTTTCACACACCCGAGGGTGTCGTTCGGGCAGTGGAGGGCGTCAGTTTTGATTTAGCGCCGGGAGAAACTTTGGGACTTGTAGGCGAATCCGGTTGCGGAAAAAGTGTTGCTTCACTCAGCATCCTGGGACTGATCCCTGCACCACCCGGTCAAGTTAAATCAGAATGCATCAAATTCGAAAACCGCAATTTGATCGACCTGGACTCTGAAAATTTACGCCGCATCCGGGGAAACGATATCGCCATGATTTTTCAAGAACCCATGACATCCCTCAACCCGGTGTTGCCCATCGGCCGCCAGGTGGCCGAACCACTTATGATCCACAAACAATTACCCAGAGCCCGGGCTTTTAAAGAGGCGGCAGACTGGCTGGATCGCGTTAAGATCCCGGCCGCAACCAAACGACTGAATGATTATCCCCACCAGCTCTCCGGCGGTATGCGTCAGCGCGTGATGATCGCAATGGCCATGGTCTGTCGCCCGAAATTGTTAATCGCTGACGAACCTACCACTGCCCTGGACGTAACGATTCAGGCCCAGATCTTATCTTTAATGGTGGGGCTCAAGGATGAATTGGCCATGTCTCTGTTGTTGATAACCCATGATCTGGGGGTAGTCGCGCAGATGGCATCCCGGGTGGTTGTTATGTATGCCGGACAGGTGGTCGAAGAAGCCCGGGTGACGGACATATTTGATCGACCTTTTCATCCCTATACCCGGGGGCTTCTTAAATCCATGCCCAGGTTGCGGGATCTCAATGGCAGTCGATCGCGACGGCTTAAGGAAATCCCGGGCACGGTGCCTGCTTTGATCGAACCCATCAGGGGTTGCAAGTTCGCCGACCGCTGTCCCCACGTTTTTGGACGTTGCCATGAACAACAACCGGAATTGTTGGAAATCCGGGATGGACACCGCGCCCGCTGCTGGCTCAAACTGCATCCGGAAAAGAGAGTCACATAATTTAAAGATGGAGCCCTTTGAAGGCTTACAGTTATTTTTTTACAGATTTAAATAATTGAGGGGTCGGGGTGTTTTTTTCACGACAAGATGATCGCCCCGCTGCTTCTAATGTGCAGAAGGCGATTGCCGCTGAGAAAGGCAAAACACAGCGTCGGTTCTTGTTGGAGTGAAACTTTTAAATAGCCGGCAGTAAAATGCAAGGCAGTTGCCGCTGTCAGGCTTGGCAGGCAACAACCCGGCATCTTGCCGTGAAAAAAATACCCCGACCCCTGAAATAAATAAATCCGAAACTCGAAGCACGAAATTCGAAACAAACCCGAAGGACCAAAATCCTAAATTCAAAACAGAAAGCTATCGCTAAAATTCTCAAATGGACAATTATTTATGGCAGAAAAGTTTTGGTCATTTAGGATTCGAATTTTTGAAAATTGTTTCGAATTTCGATATTCGGATTTCGGATTTACAAAGCCTCAAAATTCTTAAAATTTGGTTAAATACGAATTGATTTAGACTTTGATATTTCCCAAGCAGGAGAACTGTGGATGTCTGAAATTCCACTGCTAAAAGTTATTGATATCGTGAAAAACTTCCCACTGGGTGGCGGAATACTCCATAAACCCCGGGCCTGGATCCCGGCGATAGACCGGGTATCATTCGGTGTTTGGCGTGGCGAGAGCTTTGGGTTGGTCGGTGAATCGGGATGCGGTAAAACCACCCTCGGCCGACTGATACTGCGCCTGCTCGAACCCACCAGTGGATCAGTTGAGTTTGATGGTGAAAACATTTACGCCTTAAACAGGGCTGACATGCGATTCCTGCGCCGACGAATGCAGATCATCTTCCAGGATCCGTATTCCAGTCTGGACCCCAGGATGACCGTAGAGGCCATTGTAACAGAGCCGTACCGGGCAATCCACAACACGACCCGAAGCCAGCGCCGCAAGGTGGCGGCCGAGCTTTTAGACAAAGTCGGTCTGCGGACGGGCGATCTGGATAAGTACCCGCACGAATTCTCGGGGGGACAGCGGCAGCGCCTTGGTATTGCGCGTGCACTGTGTGTTCGACCGGATTTAATTGTGGCCGATGAACCGGTCAGCGCCCTGGATGTGTCCATCCAGGCCCAGGTAATCAATCTAATGGCAGACCTTAAAGACGAATTTAAGCTTTCTTACGTCTTTATTTCCCATGATTTAAGTGTGGTCGAACACATCTGTGACCGGATCGCCGTAATGTATTTCGGAACTATTGTAGAACTGGCTTCAACCGAAAAATTCAGTATCTCACCCCGTCATCCTTACACCGAAGCGCTGCTGCAGGCTGTACCCATTCCGGATCCGCATTATAAAACCCAACCGTTTCCAATGGAAGGAGACGTACCGGACCCCATTGATCCACCAGCCGGTTGTGCGTTTCATCCGCGCTGTCAGTATTGTTTCGACAGATGTCGGGTCGAACGGCCCGTTTTGGTGGAGGCCACACCACAGCATTATGTGGCCTGCTGGCTGAACCAGAGCCGGGGCCTTAGGATTGACGATTGATTATTGACTATTTTCGATTGCTTAACGATGTACTTCAGTATAGCTGAAAAATGATAGCATTGTCTCAATTACCCGAAATAAAAAGCTGTAATTTAACAAAGATGGAATTCTTCAAGTATTCAATTGTCAATCATCAATCTTCAATTCATACTGGAGGGAGCGTATGAAAATAGCGGTTGTCGGTGCCGGAGCCATGGGCAGCCTGTTCGGAGCGCTACTGGCAGAAGACGGCAATGATGTTTGGCTTTATGACGTGCAGGTCGATCATGTTAATGCGGTAAACGCAAGCGGACTGAGTATTGAACGCGAAGGCAAAACCCGCACGGTCACAATCAAAGCAACGTGTGAACCGCAAGATATTGGTCAGGTCGAACTGGCCATCATATTTGTAAAATCCACCCATACCCAATCGGCAGTTGCAACAGCGAACGATCTTGTGGGAGCCAATGGACTGGTAATGACCCTTCAAAACGGTATGGGAAATGCGGATGTCATCGCCGGGATCATAAATCCGAATCGGATCCTGGCAGGCACAACTGCTCAGGGTGCAACCATGCTGGGTGCTGGAAAAATCCGTCATGCCGGAAAAGGTGCGACGACTATCGGAATGTGGGCTCCCGGCCAAAAAGGTTTTGCCAGGGCCCAAAAAATTGCCGATTTTTTTACCCGGGCCGGCATAGAAACCGCTGCTGTAGAGGAAGTTCGCGACATCATCTGGCACAAACTTTTTATCAATATCGGTATCAATGCCATCACCGCTTTGACCGGTATCAAGAACGGCCAAATCCTCGATCTCGAGATTACCCGCGAACTGAGCCGCACGGCAGTAAATGAAGCCATTGCAGTGGCTCGCGCTGCGGGTATCAAGGTCCAGGCGGAAACGGTGACGCAGGTTTTCAAAGTCGCCGAAGCCACGGCCGTCAACCGTTCGTCGATGGGCCAGGACGTGGATAATCATCGCCAAACCGAGATCGGTGCAATAAATGGATTTATCGTTCGCGAAGCCAAAAGGCTGGGGTTAAAAGCAACGGTTAATGAGACTTTGGCGGCGCTGGTCGAAACGATGGAGTTCCACTACAAATAAACTCAGGACGCGATTACGAAAAGTAAAAACGGAACGTTAACGGAGTGATGGAGGCTTCGAGCAATGGAGTAATGATAAAAACAATCGTTGCGGGGTGCACATTACGCGTTGCGCGTTCATTTTTAAACCCGTAACTCGGAACACGCAACTCGCAACAGGCACCTATCACTTAATTTATTAGATCTTAATGCCAACACTCCAGATAACTTATAAATGTAAGGAGAGGTCAAGATGGGCCAAGAAAAAGTAACCATTCTCGATGTACAACAGGCCAAAGAAGAAAACCGCAAGCTGGTCATGGTGACGGCCTATGATTATCCGATCGGCCTGTTTGAAAAGTTTGTGCCAAAATTCGTCAAGCAATACGCTCAATTAAGGCCGATCATCCTTGATGCCCTGGCGGCGTTCAAAAAAGAAGTCAGACAGGTGACTTTCCCGGGTCCGGAGCACTCTTTCAAAATGCCTGAAGAAGCCCTGGAACAGCTCAAGAAAATGATCACTGGCTAGAAATGGATTTATTATTGTAATCAAACAGCGTTTAAGGCCTCACGGGCTTGTTTTAAGTAAACGCCGGCATTGCATTTTTCAAAGTATTGTATGGCCTCATAAAAGCATTTCCTGGCCGCATCCGGTTTGCTTTTTGCCTGATACAAAAGACCCCAGTTGAGATAGGCTTGTCCCAGGATCCCGTTGGCTTCTATTTCTTTTGCGGCCGCAATATAATTAATGAAGTACGCAGCGGCTTTGCGGTTGACAAAAGGCGCATTTTTAATAAAAAAACTTAAATTTTTGAAGACCAGCGGGGTCATCAGTTTTTTTTTGCTTTGAGCTATTTGGGCAAAAACCTTGGCCAGAATATAGCCACATGCGGTATACCGTAATTTGCAGCCTTCTTGCTGCCAGACGTACAGCCTTTTTTCTAAAATCTTCATTCCTCTGTTCACGTAACCGTTTGCGATGAGGACCACCCCTTTGAAAAAATGGGCGGGCGTGCCGGTGAACTCAGCACCGCGTTCCCGGTTGAATTCAAGAATTTCTTCGATCAGCTGCTCGGCATC
>CAMYNZ010000176.1 GCA_947259865.1 uncultured Desulfobacterales bacterium
CGCTCGACGTCACCATCCAGGCGCAGGTCATCGAACTGATGAAGGACCTGGTCGAGGAATTCCACATGTCGATCCTGTTCATCACCCACGACCTCGGCGTGATCGCGCAAACCGCGGACCGCGTCGCGGTCATGTACCTCGGCAACCTGGTCGAAACCGGCACCGTGCGCCAGGTGATCAATTCGCCGGCGCATCCCTACACTCGGGGGCTGCTGAATTCACTGCCGAAGCTCGAGGATCTCGAGGCGGCGCTGACGCCGGTGCCGGGCGATATTCCGTCGCCGCTGGACCGTCCGCCGGGTTGCGTCTTTCATACCCGCTGTCCGGAATTCATCGGCGATGTCTGCAAGCAGCGGGAACCGGTTACCTCCGTCGACGATGCCGGCCACCAGGTTTCCTGTCATCTCGCTGTGCCGGAGGCGGACCGATGAGCGATATCCTGATAGCCGCACGCAATTTGTCGGTACACTTTCCGCTGCGCGGACTCGTGTTCGGCGAGCGCCCGGTGGTGCGCGCGGTCGAGGGGATAAACATTGAAATCGAGAAGGGCCATTTTTTCGGCCTGGTCTTTAGGGACTAGATAGATCCAATCCAGACCACCGGTTATTAATTCTGCCGCCATGGTGGTGACTTCCGGAATGGTACGTTGGACCAGACGTCCAATGGCGGGCTTTCCTTTGGGGCTTCCCTTGAAATAATCTTTATTTTTTTCAAAAACGATCCGTCTTCCCAATTCATGCTCCACCACCTTATAAGGGCCGGTGCCGATGGGTTTGATACCAAAACCCTTGGACCCAACCTTGGTATAGTATTCATTGGGATAAATGGGAATATTCCCCGCCAAATATTCCAGGGCTGAAGGAAAAGGTTTTTTCAAATATAGTTTCACCTTATAGGGCCCCAATTTTTCAGCCCTGTCGATCCAGTTCACATTTCTCTGGACCAATACCTTATTGTCCGGATTGCTCATAAAGTTGATGGTAAAAACCACGTCATCCGCATCGAATTTTTCACCATTATGAAATTTGATGCCCTCGCGCAGCTTAAATTCCATGGTGGTATTGTCTATCCACTTGAAAGACTTGGCCAGCAATGGTTTGTATTTTGAGGTGTCCGGATCCCGATACAACAGGTCGTCACAAATCTGGCGGCTGACGATCATACCCTCGCGAGCGGTATTATAGTAACGATCCAGGGTTTCCAGCTCCTTTTTCCATGAAAAGTAGAGTGTATCATCCGATTTTCCGGCTGACGCGGGTGGTACTATCACCATAATTAGGGATAGTGTGACCAGAGCCCGCACGAATTGTTTAAGCACTCGTCCTGCCATTGTGAACCTCCTTTGGTTGATGTTTATTAGGATTTAAAGAGTCATTTCGCTACGAAATCAATGATTCCTATTTGCATTCGAAATCGATTGAGGTGTAAACCTGTATTTAAAATATTGAATGGGGGTTTAGATCTTGTTTGTGCGACCAGGTCGGGAAAATATATTTTCGCTATTTGCATATGTCTCAAGTTGTATTGAAAACAGTAATAAATAGCAAAAGCTGAGAAAAGTAATAAATGTTGCAGTTTTAAATAATTTGAAACAAATGTTACATCGGTATCATTGCGGTTCCGGGCCTGTCAACAAAAAAAATCACGAAAAAGGTCGTTTCTATCAGAATGCAATAAGGGACAATTACCTTTTTTACATTCAGGTTAGCGGGATTAAGGGGCGACCTTTAAAAATTTCTTTACAGCCTCGCTAAAGACTATCGCCCCAACTTCCAATACCGCCTCATCAATATCAAAATAGGGGGAGTGCAGAGAGCGGGTGAGATCCTTATCCGGATTGGAGCACCCCAATCGCATGATGGCACTCGGTCGCTCCAGGGTAAAATAAGAAAAATCTTCCGAACCCATTATCGGCGGCAGGTAACTAACCTTTTCGGGACCGAGTACATCTGCTGAGGTTTGAAAGAGGAATTCAGCTACCTCCCGGTCGTTCACCAGCACGGGCACACCTTCTTGGACATGAAAATCGCAGGCGACATTGAAGGATTCCTCCAAACCCGCCACAATGCTGCCTAACCTTTGTATCAACTGGCTGCGGATATCAGGGGACAAAGCCCGAATACTGCCTTCCAAATGGGCGAATTCGGGAATAACGTTAGGCGCATCTCCGGATGTAAATTTTCCCACGGTAATGACGCCGGCCTCGGTTGGCTTGATATTCCGGCTCAGGATTGATTGAAGCTGAGTAACAAAATAAGATCCTGCCACAATGGGATCGATGCCCTCCTCCGGCCGGGCACCGTGAGAACCCTTGCCTTTAATCGTTAATTCAAAGCGGTCCGAAGAAGCATAGCCGATATCCCGGAATACACCCACCGAACCCACCGGCAGATCCGGTGACATATGGCCGGCGATAACCCGATCTACAGTTGGATTATCTAAAACGCCGCGCGCAATCATCGCTTTAGCACCGGCAACGCGTTCTTCGGCGGGTTGGAAAAAAAACTTCACACACCCGTTCAGTTTTTGTGCCATCCCGGATTCGGTGAGTCTTTTGGCTGCACCGAGCATAATGGTCGTATTGGCATCATGCCCGCAGGCATGCATCATCCTGTCAGTTTTCGATCGATACTCAATGTCATTGAGCTCCTGAATAGGCAGCGCATCAATATCCGCCCGCAAGGCGATGGTCGGACCGGCAGCCGATCCCCTGATTAAACCTAAAACCCCTGTCATATCACGGAATTTCTGCACCTCTACGCCAAAACCTTCCAGCATTTCTGAGATTTTTAGCGTCGTTCGTTTTTCCTGAAAAGAAATTTCAGGATGCATGTGAAGATCCCGGCGAACATCCACGAGCCATTGCTTAAATTTCGAATCGCTGGTAAACATGCTTGCCCTCCTCGATGGCTCCGAAACGCCACTGCTTTTTTACTATTCTATTGACAAGAGATTCAGATTAACCTAAAAATGAAACAATTATTTCATTATTTAAAATTATGCAATATATATTTCACGTATGACACCCAAAGTTTTGATAGAAAAAATACAAGCGCTTCGGAAATTGACCCCCAGCGAGTCTAAAATCGCTGATTTTTTTTCGCGCCAGGATGCCAAAATTGTCTTTGAAAACGTTTCGTCGATCAGCCAAAAATCCGGGGTCAGCAAGGCCACCGTCGTCCGGTTTATTTCACGGCTGGGATTCAAAAATTTCAACGAATTTCGCGATCAACTTCGCAATGAAATCATGTTTGGGAGTGCATCGATTGTGAAGCGTTACAGTTTGAAAAAAAAGCAGTTATCAGAGGAACACCAGGATGTGCTCCAACAAAATTTTTCCCACATCATAAATAACCTGCAGCATGCCCAGTCACAAATTGACCCGGATCAGTTTTTACGGGTGGCTAAAATGATCGCCCAACCCGATGCAAAATTATACCTAATGGGCCAGCGCTCCTCTTATGCCTTGGCGTATCTATTTCAGGTCTTTATGGGGCGCCTGCGATCCAATACGACCCTGCTGGGGGCCGATGCGTCAATGCTCCCGGATCTGATGCTGGAGGTAAATCACAACGACATCCTTTTGGCATTTTTCCGCCATCCATATGCCAAATTAACGCTTCAGGTCGCAAAACTCTTCGCAGCCCAGAACGCTAAGATTATATTGATTACGGATAGTGACTTTTCCCCACTCGCACACCTGGCCGATGCACAACTGGTGGTATCATCGGAAGGATTATCTATCTTTCACAGCTGTACAGCGGTCACGGCACTGCTGGAATCTCTAACCATCGCAACGCTTCAATTTTTCGAGGACAGCATTTACGACCGCTTTGAAAAGGCGGAAAAACTCCTAGCCGACTTTGAAACGTTTTGTCCCGGTAAAGTACTGGATTTAAACCAGCGTAGGCGACTCAAGGAGCTGGAAAATGGACACTACCGATCTTCTCGTAAGAAGTGATAGTTGGTAATGCGTGGTACAATGAAGTTGTGTTCCGGAAATATGTATGAATGTTCTGGGGTTAGGCAATTTTAAAATAGATCCGATCGCCGGTTGGGCAGGAAATACCGCATCTTGTGGTTGCGCACCCGCGCCAGGTCGTCCGCCTTAAGATCCGCAACCAGCATACCCTCTTCATTGCTCACTTTCTTCTGCAGGATCTTTCCCGAAGGCCCTAAAATCAAAGCAACACCCGGAAAGCTGAGACCTGAATCATTATCACCGGCCTGGTTACAGGCGATGATAAACATACTGTTGTCATAGGCCCGGGCGGTTAGATGCCGCTTCCAGGAGTTGAGTTTCTCCTCAGGTGTTCCGCGGGGAGAGGCATGGGGCATAAATATAAGGTCGGCATTCTTTAGGGCCATGTGGGTCGAAAGCTCGGGAAAATGAGTATCATAGCAAAGTTGAATCCCGAATTTTATCCCCTGAATTGAAAACAGCGGTATATCCTGGGCGCCAGAATAGATAAGTTGCTCGGGTGGGGCGATATGCAGCTTTCGGTAGACGCCTAATTTTCCGTCTGGCTGGGCGACCAGGTGGCTGGCAAAAATGCGTTCTGATTTATCTTTTTCGGCCAGTCCGGCCAAAATGACAATGTCTTCACGCTGTGCGAGCTCCAAAAGCACCCGGGTTACGGGCCCCGGAACGGGCTCTGCCGAATATTTTATCTCCGGTTTTACACTATAGCCGGACAGATTCATTTCCGGAAAACAAACCAGGGCCGCACCTTCCTCTTTGGCTGTCTTGACCCACTGGACCGTACGATCAAGGTTTTGCCGGGTTCGACCCACTGGTGAATTCATGACAATGGCCGCGATACGGATATCTTTCATCACTGGATGCTGGATCCTTAGTGTTGGATATGCAAAACAGAAGTACTCGAAACGCGTAACACGCAACGCGCAACAGGCTAAAGGTCAAATTGTGCTTTGATCTTATACACCCGGGTTGCCGGTAGATTGAGAATTCCGGTAACGCCGGTTTCCCCGGCAATGTCCTTGAGATTCTTTTCTATTTCCTCCATGGATGGGGCAATAAATGTGAACCAGATATTAAATTCATTATCCCGCTGGTAGTTGTGGGTTACACCCGGGTAACGATTCACTGCCGCGGCAAATACATCTATTTTATCTTCAGGAACCTTGGCAGCACACAGGGTACTGACAAAGCCCAGTTTTTCAGGAACAAAATTACCGCCGATTCTTCTGATAATACCGTCATCTTTTAATCGCCGAATACGTTTTATCACTTCGTCTTCGGTGATACCAAAGGCATCGGCGATACTTTTGAAAGGACGCTTTGTTATCGGAAAATCTGATTGTATCCTGTTTAGAATTCGTTTGTCAGTCTTGTCCATCAGTGTAGTAACTCGTTGCTCTTCCGTTAATGGATTCTTGGATTTATGCTTTTGTGGCAAGAAAATTTCAAAACAAGTAAGTGCGAAGTGACTAAAGTGATCTAAAATGCCTAAACTTTTGGAATTCTGTCGATTTTATATAATATAAATAGACGGCGTGAAACGACACCTTCACTTTAGGCACTTCAAACTTTAGTTCACTTTAGCTCACTTTTCCGGTTTATCCGGGTTAGCTTACTTCATTATATTGACGTGCAGCTTGCGCGTTCTGGGGCCGTCAAATTCACAGAAAAATATTCCCTGCCAGGTTCCCAATACCAGCCGGCCTTTTTCGATGGCAACCAATTCCGAAGCCCCTACCAGTGTCGATTTGACGTGCGCCGGCGAGTTTCCCTCAAGGTGTCGGTATTTGGCCTCCCAGGGAACGATTTCGTTGAGGATCATCAAAATGTCGTCTTTTACGCTGGGATCAGCGCTTTCATTGATGGTAATCGCTGCGGTTGTGTGGGGCACATAAAGCAGACAGAGGCCATCGGTAATTCCGGAGGATCGGACCGTATTTTGCGCCTCCGAGGTAATATCGATCAAGCCTGTTCTGGATTTAGTCTTTACAGTAAGAATCATAATGTTTCCCCAAAATAAAAAGGCCCTGCCTTTATGCAGGGCCTTTGGTGGTTACAATTGCTTAACGGTCACGATACGCTGATTAGACACAGCCAGTGGGCTTCGGAAGACCGGCCATTTTACAGGCTCCCTTGCCGGGTCCAGACGGGAAAAGTTCATAAATATGTTTTAATTTGAAACCCGTCACTTTGGAAAGAACCCGAACCATCGGCGCAATACCGTTTTTCTCGTAATAATCCTGAAGGACCTGGATTACCTTTGTATGCTCCTCTGTGAGTTCTTCAATACCTTCTTCTTTTTTTACGTGCTGGACCCACTCCTGGCACCAGTTCTCATAGGCATCGATAAATCCGTCTTCATCTACGGTAAATGTTTTTCCCATAAACTCAACTGTTGGCATTTAAAACCCTCCTTTGAATAGAAAATTATTCTTTTGGCTTGCCGCCGAAAATCCTGGTTTATATTTAAAGCAAAGCTTTTATATTATAGATATCTCAATGTCAACATCAAAAATATAAATGTGATAATTTCTGATATTAATACTCTTTGGGCATCTTGTTTAACTGGGCCAGTGTGAAAACCGGTCCGTCGACACACACAAACTCTTTTCCGATATTACAGCGTCCGCACATGCCAATGCCGCATTTCATACGATTTTCAAGGGACATAATGATATTGTCGTGGGAGTAACCCAGGGTGTCCAGCACCGGTTGGGTAAATTTTATCATAATGGGCGGTCCGCAAACAATCGCATAGGTGTCGGCATTACCCGGTGGCGCTTTCTGTTCAGCAATAGCTGGCACAAAGCCGATGTTGTATTTCCAGTTAGGGTCATCCGTGCCGTCTACGGTGATGTGCATATGGATATCGTCGCGTTTTTCCCATTCAGCCAGTTCATCCCCATACAACAGCATGCCGGGGGTACGGGCCCCATAGATGACATGAATCTCGTTAAATTTTGATCGATTGGCCGGATCCAGCATATACACAATCGAAGATCGAAGGGTAGTAAAGGCAAAACCGCCGCCGATAATGACAATGTTTTTGCCCTCCATGGCTTCCCAGGGGTACCAGTTGCCCAATGGCCCCCGTATCCCCATAACATCACCGGTCTTCATATTGTGAAGAAAGTGTGAAACCAGCCCGACTTTGTTGACGGTAAACATCACAAAGCCTTTTTCTGTGGGAGACGACGCAATTCCGATCGGAATTTCACCCTTTCCGGTTACCGAAAGTTCGGCAAACTGGCCTGCGTTGTAAGAAAACTTTTCTTCCGCGTCTGAATTCAGAAAAACGAATTTAAACGTTTTTAGATTCTTGTCTTCGGTCTCAGTGATGATGTCGTCAATGCGGACCGGATACGGTAAATATGGGTTATACAACGTAGATCTCCCTCAATTGTTTCGCGTCCATATATTCTTGAATACGATTAAGTATCATTTTTTATTTTCACCGCTGAGGCGCAGAGAGCACGGAGAATCTGCAATTTTTGCTTTCCGCTGAGAGGGCGGAAAGCAAAAAAAATGTATCCCTACGGGAAAAATGATAATTTAATGTAAAAATATTTGTTTGTAACCATATCAACGCTGATTGATTTTCCTTTGCCGTCCTCTCAACGGCAAAGGAAAAAACTATTAACTTTGCGTCCTCAGCGTCTCGAGCGAAGCG
>CAMYNZ010000177.1 GCA_947259865.1 uncultured Desulfobacterales bacterium
TTAACGTCGTCTTGCCATGATCAATGTGACCAATCGTGCCTACATTCACATGCGGCTTCGTCCGCTCAAACTTCTGCTTCGACATCTTAACTTCCTCCCTTTAAAATTGACTACTGTCGTTTGAAGATTGATAGGTTGCGGTGATTTTCCTATCCGCGGCTCAAGCTTCAATTGCCAATCGACATTCATCCATACCATGTTCTACCAACGGAAATGAGCAAATGCCTTATTTGCTTCGGCCATTTTGTGAGTGTCTTCTTTTTTCTTTATCGAAGCGCCTCTTTTATTGGCAGCGTCTAGAAGTTCGGCCGCCAGTTTTTGCGACATACCCTTTTCCGGTCGTTTGCGGGCAAAATCTATGATCCACCGAATCCCCAAAGCTGTTCGCCGAGAAGGCCGTATCTCGGTCGGAACCTGATAGGTTGAACCGCCAACGCGGCGGGACTTCACTTCAATCAACGGCCGGCTGTTATCAACCGCCTGTTCGAATATTTTGAGTGGCGGCTCCTTGGTTTTATTCTCGATAATACCAAGCGCATTATATAAAATTGACTCTGCCAGACTTTTTTTCCCGTCCCGCATGATTGAGCGAATAAATTTTGACACCAACTTACTGTTATATTTCGAATCCGGTATTACGAATCGCTCGGTGACTTCTTTTCTTCGTGGCATAGGTTACACCATTTTGCTTTTTATTATTGGGCCATATGGGTTGCGTATTCTGGGTTTGTTGCTGCTCCAACCTGAATGGACAACCCGCCCCCGGGTCTACTTGGGTTTTTTAGCACCATACTTTGACCGACCTTGTTTGCGATCCTCTACTCCCAGTGTATCGAGAGTGCCCCTTACAATATGGTATCTGACCCCCGGTAAATCTTTTACCCGGCCGCCTCGAACCAGAACAACGGAGTGCTCCTGAAGATTGTGCCCGATACCCGGGATATATGCAGTAACCTCTATTCCAGTTGTCAGTCTGACCCGTGCGACTTTGCGCAGGGCGGAATTGGGTTTTTTGGGGGTTGAGGTATACACCCGGGTGCAAACCCCTCTTTTTTGGGGTGCCCCCTTGAGGGCCGGGGTGGTTGTCTTCTTTTTAACCCGTTTTCTGCCTTTCCTCACAAGTTGATTTATGGTCGGCATATGCTCCTCTTATATGTCAATATTTTTGCTGATTTGCCGAGTTGGTAAAAGCGCCATATGTATACAGAGCGTGTACAATTGTCAAGCGTTTTATGTAAAATAACGGCACATTATTGCTGATCTGCCTGGATATCATGATATAACGGCAGACCGGTGCCGGCCGGGATGAGTCTGCCCATGATTACATTTTCCTTCAGCCCTCTCAAATTATCCACAGCACCGGAGATGCTGGCGTCTGTGAGGACTTTTGTGGTCTCCTGAAACGATGCGGCTGAAATAAAGCTGTCCGTGCTCAGAGACGCCTTGGTTATTCCCAGAATAAGCGGTTCGGCTACAGCGGGCTGGCCGCCCTTTTCGATAACGGCCCGGTTGGCCTCCTCGAAGCGCAACCTGTCAACCTGTTCTTCGACGATAAATTCCGTATCACCGACATCCATAATTTTAACCCGTCGCATCATTTGACGAACGATGACTTCAATGTGCTTATCGTTGATTCGGACGCCCTGCAAACGGTAAACTTCCTGAACTTCGTCGACGAGATACCGGGCCAGGGCAACCTCTCCTTTAATACTCAATATATCCTGTGGCACGGCGGATCCACCAATAAGCGGTTCTCCGGCCCGGATATAATCCCCTTCGTAGACATTGATATGTTTGCCCCGGGGAATCAGATATTCCTTCTTGTCACCGACATCCATGGGGGTGACGGTGATTTTCTGCTTTCCTTTTTTGGTGGCTTTAGAAATCGAGACATACCCGTCGATCTGACTTAAAACCGCGATTTCCTTTGGTTTCCGTACTTCAAAAAGTTCAGCCACCCGGGGCAGACCGCCGGTGATGTCTTTGGTCTTGGTTGTTGCGCGGGGTAGTTTTGCAACCACGTCTCCGGCCTTAACCGTGTCGCCTTCTTCAACCAACAAAATGGCATCTATCGGCAGCATATAGCGCGCCAGGGCGGAGGTACCCGCCAGTTTTGCGGTTTTGCCATCCTTGTCCTTAATTGAGATCCTGGGACGATCCTCAGCAATTTTGGATTCAATGATTGTTTGGCTTGATTTGCCCGTCACAGGATCCACTTTCTCCTGCATGGTTTTACCGGGAATGATATCACCGAATTTAACGGTTCCATCAATTTCAGTAAGAATCGGCGTGGTAAAAGGATCCCAGGATGCCAGCAGATCACCGGATTTTATTTTCTGCCCGTTTTTGACTGCCAGATGGGCACCATATATAACGGGAAAGCTCTCCAGTTCACGGCCTTTTTCATTGACAATCGTAAACTTACCCCCCCTGCGATTCATTACAACGTATTGTTTTTCAGAATTGTTGGCTATGTTCAAATCATCAAACTTAATTTTACCGTTGCCCCGGGCACGGATGTCCGCCTGTTCCACCCTTCGGCTGGCCGTACCGCCAATGTGGAATGTGCGCATGGTCAACTGTGTCCCGGGCTCCCCGATGGATTGAGCCGCCAAAATACCGACGGCCTGCCCTATTTCAACGGTTTGGCCGTGTGCCAGATCCCGACCGTAGCATCTCGCGCAGACACCTTGCCGGGCCTGGCAGGTCAAGACGGAACGAATCTTAACAATGGACAAACTGGCATCCTCTATGCGCTTTGTTACAGCTTCGTCGATGTCCTCGCCGGCTTTAACCAGTTCTTCTTCGGAGAAGGGATCGTAAATATCGTCGGCGGCAACCCGTCCCAAAATACGCTCGCCCAGACGCTGGATAACTTCTCCGCCTTCCATAAGTGGGCCGACTTCCACGCCCATCATGGTGCCGCAGTCGGGTTCCATCACAACGCAATCCTGAGCTACATCCGCCAACCGGCGGGTCAGATATCCTGAATTTGCCGTTTTAAGCGCGGTATCTGCAAGTCCTTTGCGGGCGCCGTGGGTTGAAATAAAATATTGCAGCACCGAAAGGCCTTCCCGGAAGTTTGATGTGATCGGGGTTTCGATAATTTCGCCTGAAGGTTTGGCCATAAGACCGCGCATACCGGCTAACTGCCGCATCTGATCCTTGCTTCCCCGGGCCCCCGAGTCCGCCATCATATAAATGGGGTTGAAGCTTTCTGCATTGACGGGTTTGCCCTTATTATCCAGAACCGGATCACCTTTGGCATCCACGACCGGTGCCAGTTTCATGGCCTCCATCATTTCGTTGGCAATATCGTCGGTGGCCCGGGCCCAAATATCAACGACTTTATTGTATTTTTCACCTTGGGTGATGAGACCTTCTGTGTATTGCTTACCGATCTTTTCCACCTGTTGTTCGGCCCCTTTTATAATGTCCCATTTAGTCGCCGGTGTAATCATAGCGTCGATAGAAATGGAAAGCCCACCTTCGGTTGAATATTTGTAACCGATATCTTTGAGCTTATCAGAAAGAATCACCGTGGCCTTGGGGCCGAGATTGCGGTATACATGATCAACCAGGTTACCCAGCGTCTTTTTATCCATAACCTGGTTGACGATATCAAATGGAATCGAGGACTTTTTGCTCAACACCTGGAAAATATGATGGGAATCGCCGGCCGTAATAACATCGCTGATCGCACCTTGGCCCAGGAAAAAAACTTTATCGGCCTCATCTTCTTCGATGGCAAATATTTTGATAAACTCATCTTTCATAACAAAGCCGATCATACCCGCGTTATCCTTGTCCGGGCCTGATGCGTGTGCCGCGGCCATCTTTTTAAAGGCGGCACCGCCCTTAACTTTTTCATGAACCGTCTGGGCTTCATCCCGGTCGGCAATCACGATATGGGCCATTTCCAGGATGGCGTCTGCAGGAATAACTTCCCACAGCAGAATCCGTCCCACGGTCGTCTCGACCACCTTACCGTCCATTCTCACGGAAATCTCGGCATGGAGTTCAACTTCGCCGGCATCATAGGCCGATCGTACTTCGTCGGCACTGGCAAATACTTTACCGCTGCCTTTACTGCCTGGGATTCCTCTGGTTATGTAATAGAGTCCCAGAACAATATCCTGGCTGGGAACGATGATCGGACTGCCGTTGGCCGGTGATAAGATATTGTTACTGGAAAGCATCAACACCCGTGCTTCAATCTGGGCCTCCACCGACAGGGGAACGTGGACAGCCATTTGGTCACCGTCAAAATCCGCATTAAAGGCGGTGCAAACCAGCGGATGCAGCTGGATAGCCTTGCCCTCAATAAGGATGGGCTCAAAGGCCTGGATACCCAAACGATGAAGCGTCGGAGCCCGGTTGAGTAGAACGGGATACTCTTTGACCACTTCATCCAATGTATCCCAAACTTCCGGGATCTCTTTTTCCACCATTTTCTTTGCACTTTTTACGGTGGATACGAGCCCTTTTTGTTCCAGGCGGTAATAAACAAAGGGTTTGAATAATTCAAGCGCCATCTTTTTGGGCAAACCGCATTGATGAAGCCGCAAATCCGGCCCCACGGTAATCACGGTACGACCTGAATAATCTACCCGTTTTCCGAGCAGATTCTGGCGGAAACGTCCCTGTTTGCCTTTTAGGGTGTCACTTAAGGATTTGAGCGGTCGTTTGTTGGTGCCGGTGATGACTCTACCGTGGCGCCCATTGTCAAATAAAACATCAACAGATTCCTGCAGCATGCGCTTTTCATTGCGAACGATAATATCCGGAGCCTTTAAATCAATCAGGCGTTTTAAGCGATTATTTCGATTTATAACTCTGCGGTAAAGGTCATTGAGATCCGAGGTGGCAAATCTGCCACCTTCAAGCGGCACCAGCGGTCGCAAGTCGGGCGGAAGAACGGGAATTGCATTCATTACCATCCAGCTCGGATCCACACCGGATTTTCTGAAGGCATCGACAATTTTCAAACGTTTGGCCAGCTTCTGCCTTTTGGCGGCCGAACCCGTTGCCCGAATATCGTGTCGCAGTTCATTGTAGATTGCATCCAGATCCATATTTGCGAGCAACTCCTGGACGGCCTCAGCCCCGATTCCAGCCTTGAACTTGGAACCGAAGGTTTCAAGTGCTTCCCGATATTTTTCTTCGGACAACAGTTGACAGCGCGCCAGGGGCGTGTCTTTTGGATCAACAACGATATAGCTGTCAAAATACAGCACTTTTTCCATATTTTTGAGCGTTAAATCCAGCAAGTTGCCTATTTTGTGCCATGCGCTCTCTTCTGACCTTGGACTGAATGACCTCCACACCACACTTTTCACATATGACCCCCCTGTGCTTCATTCGCTTGTATTTACCGCAATTGCATTCATAATCCTTGGTGGGGCCGAATATCTTGGCACAGAAGAGTCCATCGCGCTCCGGTTTGAATGTTCTATAGTTGATGGTTTCAGGTTTCTTTATTTCACCGTATGACCACTTTCGAATTAATTCCGAAGATGCCAGGGCAATCCGAATACCGGTATACCCTCTGGGGTCCGTCGGTTTAGCAAAAAAATCGTACAATGCTTCCATAATGAATACCCTCTCGAGTTGTGAATTTCAGGTCGCCTTATTCTTTTCCCTCCAAAAGGGATATATCCAAACCCAGGGCCTGCAACTCTTTGGTCATAACCCGGAATGACTCGGGAATCCCGGGCTCCAATACGTTTTGGCCTTTAACAATTTTTTCATACATCCGGGTTCTTCCGGCCATATCATCCGATTTGACGGTTAAAAATTCCTGCAGGGCATGGGCGGCGCCGTAGGCCTCCATGGCCCAGACTTCCATTTCGCCCAGACGCTGGCCGCCAAATTGAGCCTTTCCTCCCAGTGGCTGTTGGGTCACCAACGAATAGGGGCCGATTGAGCGGGCATGGATCTTATCATCTACCAGATGGTGCAGTTTCATGACGTACATGGTTCCGACAGTAATCTTTTCCTTGAAGGCGTCTCCGGTTCGACCATCGTATAAGGTGGTCTGACCGGTCGGGTTCAGCGCTGCCTCAGACAGCAAGGTCTTGATTTCTTCTTCCTTGGCGCCATCGAAAACGGGGGTGGCCATATGAACACCGTTTTTGTAATGGGAAACAAATTCACAGAGCTCCTCGTCCGAAATTTCACCCAGTATTTTTTTGGTGCCGGGCTCGGTAAAAATCCGTTTCATTTTGTCACGAATCGCCTTTAGCTTGTTTTCGGCCAGCAATTGGTTGAGATAATCCCCCAGGCCTTTTGCCGCAAGACCCAGATGGATTTCCAGGATCTGACCGACATTCATACGTGAAGGCACCCCCAGGGGATTTAACACCATATCTACCGGTGTGCCGTCTTCAAAATAGGGTAGATCTTCCATTGGCAATATTCTTGATACGACGCCCTTGTTACCATGGCGGCCGGCCATCTTATCGCCCACCGAAAGTTTCCGTTTCATGGCGACGTAGACTTTAACCATCTTGATAACACCCGGCGGCAGATCATCTCCCTTTTCAAATCGGCTGACCTGTTGCTCAAAAACCATCCGGCACAATTCGCATTGATCTCGGTAGCGTTCAAGAATTTCGTGTACCCGCTCGGTCAACGACGGATCCTTAAAGACAACGCCTTCAAGATGCGCCAGGGATAGTCTTTCGAACAGTTGGGAATCGATTTTTTCGCCCTTGGCTATCAATACCTTTTTGCCTTTTCTCAGTTCGGCATACGCTTTTTGCCCAATCAGCAAGGCGCCAAGTTCATTGCGCACAACATCACTGATTACGGTCAGTTCGTCTTGCCTGTCTTTTTCGAGCGCGGCAATCTCATGATCTTCAATTAATCGCGTGCGATCGTCCTTTTCAACGCCGCGTCTTGAGAAAACTTTGGCATCGATGACAGTTCCCTGCACTCCCGGGGGAACGCGCAAAGAAGTATCTTTTACATCCCCGGCCTTTTCTCCGAATATCGCCCGCAAGAGCTTTTCCTCAGGCGAAAGTTGCGTCTCCCCCTTGGGCGTGATCTTGCCCACCAGAATATCACCCTGACCAACCTCGGCACCCAGTCGGATAATACCACTGTCATCCAGGTCCTTTAAGGCCTCCTCTCCAACGTTGGGTATATCCCGTGTAATATCCTCTTTGCCGAGTTTGGTGTCTCTGGCAACGACCTCAAATTCTTCGATGTGAACGGATGTATATACGCCATCCCTCACCAGCCTTTCACTTACAAGGATTGAGTCTTCAAAATTGTACCCCCCCCAGGGCATGAAGGCCACGGTTACATTTTTACCCAGGGATAACTCGCCTTGATCCGTGGCCGGACCGTCAGCTATGATATCCCCGGATTCAACACGGTAGCCCTTCTTTACGATCGGCCGGTGGTTGAAACAGGTATTTTGATTGCTGCGAATAAATTTGGAAAGATTGAAAATGGTCACATTTTTTCCCGAAGGGTCCCCGGAAGGTTCGTGTTTGAGCACTATGCGGGATGCATCTACATCCACCACCTCTGCATCCCGGGGTGCGACAATCGTCACCCCTGAATCTTTGGCAACAACCCCCTCAATTCCTGTTCCGACCAGCGGTGCTTCATTCACCAACAAGGGGACGGCCTGGCGTTGCATATTTGACCCCATTAAAGCCCGGTTGGCATCATCGTTTTCTAAAAAAGGTATCAGAGAGGCAGATACGCTCACCAACTGATTGGGTGAAATATCCATCAACTCAATGTCATCACGCCTAACCATCATGAACTCACCGGCTACCCGTGACGTCACCATGGGATTAACGTAGCCCCCCTTAGAGGTGACCGGTGCATTGGCCTGGGCAATGGGATGATCTTTTTCTTCAAAGGCGTCCAGAAACTGGACGTCACTTGTGAGAGCGGCATCCTTTACCACGCGATAGGGCGTTTCAATAAAGCCAAAGCTGTTGACCCTTGCATAGGTGCTGAGAGAAACAATGAGGCCGATGTTCGGACCTTCAGGGGTCTCAATGGGGCAGATTCGTCCGTAGTGCGAGGGGTGAACGTCCCTGACTTCGAATCCGGCCCGTTCACGCGTAAGCCCGCCGGGACCGAGAGCGCTAAGTCGTCGTTTATGGGTGGTTTCAGAAAGGGGATTGGTTTGATCCATAAATTGTGAAAGTTGACTGGTACCGAAGAACTCTTTAATGACGGCCGATACCGGTTTAGGATTCACCAGATCGTGAGGCATCAACGCATCCACTTCCTGCAGACTCATTCTTTCTTTTATGGCCCGCTCCATGCGCACCAGGCCAATACGATACTGATTTTCCAGGAGTTCACCCACTGCCCTGACCCGACGATTCCCGAGATGATCGATGTCATCCACCACTCCCTGTGTGTCTCTGAGTACGACCAGGGCTCGGGCAGTCAGAAGAATATCTTCCTTCCGGAGGGTTCTTAGATTCATAGTGCTTTGGATTCCGAGTCGCTGATTGATCTTAAGGCGTCCGACTCCGGAAAGATCATAATAGGTTTGCCTGAAAAACAGGTTGTCAACAAAATCCTGGGCAACTTCCGGGGTGGCTGGATTTCCCGGCCTGAGTCTCCGGTATATTTCAATCAGTGCTTCCTCTTTGGTTTCGACTTTGTCCAACAGAAGCGTTTTTCTGACGGAACCGCTGCCGGACACACCGTCAATAAACAACAATTCAAATTCGGTTACACCGGCATCATGCAATTTTGAGAGTGTTTCCTCATTAACGGTATCATTTGCTTTAACCAGGATATTCTCTTTTTCCTGATCAAAAATAGTGTGAGCGAAGGCGCGCTCCATGAGATCTTCAGGGGCGATCGGTATTTCCTGGGTCCCGGCTGATTCGAGCCGTTTGAGTGCCCGCTGGGTGAACAACCGCCCTTTCTTTACAACAACCTCACCGTTTCCGGGATCTTTTACATCTCGGCTGGCGCGTTGACCCTTTAGAAAATCGGCGTTAAACTCCTTTAAAACACGCTTGCCGCGAATGGTTATCTTTTCCTTACCATAAAAATAGGTCAAAAGGTCCTGGGTAGAGTAGCCCAGGGCCTTGAACAGTATCGTGATCGGGAATTTGCGTCGCCGATCGATTCTGATGTAAATAATATCCTTGGGATCAATCTCCATATCGATCCAGGATCCACGCACGGGGATAATTCTGGAACTGTAAATAATCTTCCCGCTGGAATGGGTCTTGCCCTTATCATGATCGAAGAACACGCCCGAGGACCGATGTAACTGGCTGACGACGACACGTTCGGTACCATTGATGATAAACGTCCCCTTGTCGGTCATCAGCGGGATCGTGCCAAAATAAATCTCCTGCTCTTTTATGTCACGGATATTGGAAACCCCGGTATCGTTATCAATGTCATACACCACCAGTCGGGCTGTTATTCTTAATGGAATTTCATAAGTCATCCCCCGGTGAATACAATCCTCGACGCTGTGTTTAACCTCGCCAAATCGGTAAGACACAAATTCGAGGGATGCACTTCCCGTAAAATCCTTAATGGGAAACACGGATTTAAACACGGCCTGCAAACCGATATCTTCTCTTTTTTCCGGAGGCACATCCATTTGCAGAAATCGTCTGTAGGAATTACGCTGAACACCAATAAGATCCGGAATCTCGACGATTTTCCTTATTTTACTGAAGTTTTTTCTAATGCGCTTGCTTAACTGAGGCCTATTTGACATCATTGCTCCCAAAAATAAGGTTAATGAGTTTTTTAGGTAGCCCGTTGCCGGCCTGCCCGGCGGCATATAACGGCTGCCGACACTCCGGCCGTGGAACCTTAAAAAATTCGTTTGCGTCACTCACAAATAGGGGGTTGGAATTTCTCGTAATGGTATCCAGCGGTCGAATCCCAGCTCTTAAAAAATAAAAACAGGATCCTATCCTTTGAAATCCCAACAACCCAATATTTTAGCATTTCATGATGGCATGATTGAGGCTAAAATCCGGTCCCCCAAGAAAGTCTGCTGAATAATCATTGCCTTGCAGAATTTCCAGAATGTCTACTTAATTTCTACCTGGGCGCCGGCTTCTTCCAGCTGCCCCTTGATCTTCTCAGCTTCATCCCTGGGAATGCCTTCCTTGACAGGTTTGGGAACTTCATCCACCAGGGCCTTGGCATCTTTTAGCCCCAGTGCGGTAATCGCTCTCACTTCTTTGATAACCTGAATCTTTTTATCGCCGTGAGCAGTAAGAATGACATCAAATTCGGTCTTTTCTTCCGCGACACCGGCACCGGCATCAGCGGCCGGCCCGGCAGCCATCATGGCGACCGGTGCGGCGGCTGAAACATTGAATTTTTCTTCCATCTCTTTAACCAGTTCGGAAAGTTCAAGCACAGATATATTTGATATAAAATCAATTACGTCTTCCTTAGTAATCTTTGCCATTGAAATTTACCTCCAAAATTAATTTAATCGTTCAGTCGGATTACAATATAATGGTTCAGTTACAATTCATCTCAGGCTGCTTCTTTTTGGTTCTTGATAGCACCCAGTACATTGAGCAATTGTCTGGGTACATCGCTTAGCGCCCTGACCAGAGCGGTAGGAACTCCGGTCATGACAAAAAGCAGCTGGCCGACAAGCTCTTGGTGGGCGGGCAGCTTTGAAAGCGCTTTTATGGCCGCCGGATCAAGTGCTCGGCCCTCTATAATGCCAGCCTTAATATCGAGCTGCTCATGCTCGTTGGCAAAGCCGGTTAAAACCTTGGCCGGGGCCACCGGATCCTCATAGCTGATAGCGATTGCACTCGGGCCTTTAAAATGGTCTTTGATCACGGCAAGGTCTGTATCTTCAGCAGCTCTGACCAAAAGTGTATTTTTGACCACACAATATTCCACCTGCGACTCTCTGAGCTCCCGGCGCAGCGAATTGATGGTCGTAACATCAAGGCCCTTGTAGTCGGTGACGATAACAACCTTGGATTTTAAGAATTTGTCCTTTAATTCATCAACAATTTTTTTCTTTTTATCTAGCTTCACAAGAGAATTACACCTCCTTTCTCGGTGTTCAAAAACCGGAGGTTACTTGCCATTTGTGATGGCCGATTTGAAACGTAAGAGTGCATGGAGGTAAATCCGGCTTACGTAACCTAAAATCCAAAAACATCACAACTGCCTCGGTAGGCCGGCACTGCCGATTATACACGACTCGGTTTTTTGTCCGGGAAGCGAACCTACGGTCTTTGACAGAAATTATTGGGGTTGTTTATTTTAATAATTCTTTGACGAAGGCTGTATCCACTTTTATGCCCGGCCCCATGGTGGTGGAGACGGCGATACCCTTCAGATACGTACCTTTGCTGGATGCCGGTTTTAGTCGAACAATTGTTTCTATAAATGCGGTGATATTTTCAACGATCTTCTCTGCTCCGAATGAAACTTTGCCCATGGGTACATGCACGATACCTGCCTTTTCAACCCTAAAATCAATCTTGCCGGCTTTAAGCTCTTGCACCGCTTTGGCAACATCAAAGGTGACCGTTCCGGTTTTTGCATTTGGCATTAGGCCACGCGGTCCAAGCACTTTTCCGATTTTACCGACAGCACCCATCATATCCGGAGTGGAAACAGCTTTATCGAAATCGAACCACCCATTTTTTACTTTTTCAATCAACTCGTCATTGCCGACAAAATCAGCGCCTGCATCAAGGGCCTCTTTTTCTTTTTCACCTTTGGCAAAAACCAGGACCTTAACTTCTTTGCCAAGGCCGTTTGGCAAAACGACGGTTCCGCGGACCATCTGATCCGCATGCCTCGGATCTACGCCGAGTCGCACGGCCAGATCGATAGTTTCATCAAATTTGGCATAGGAGGCCTCGAGGGACAATTTGATGGCTTCGGCAAAATCAACTTTGTTCTCGACCGTAATTTTTTTCCTGGACGTTAAATATTTTTTACCCCGCTTCGACATCTTAATCATCAACTCCTTAGCTCGTATTGCAGGCCCTTAAGCCAGGACCTGTGTGGTGCAATACCCTTAACATTCCATTAAACAACCTCAATGCCCATACTCCTGGCCGTACCTGCAATTATTTTACAGGCCGCATCGAGTTCATTGGCGTTTAAATCAACCATTTTTAGTTTGGCTATTTCCTCCACCTGTTGTCGGGTTACCTGTCCGACTCGATCTCGTTTGGGATCACCCGCGCCCTTAGCGATCTGGGCTGCCTTTTTTAACAGCACCGACGCTGGCGGTGTTTTGGTTATAAATGTAAAAGACCTGTCCTGAAATACGGTTATCACAACCGGGATGATCATTCCTTCGTCGTTGGCTGTCCTGGTGTTAAAAGCCTTGCAAAAATCCATTATATTGACCCCATGCTGCCCCAACGCCGGTCCGATCGGAGGCGACGGATTGGCTTTGCCAGCCTCGACCTGAAGTTTTATCATTGCCATAACTTTTTTTGCCATTTTTCTTGTCTACTCCTGAAATTTCAACGTTCCTGGTTTATTCAGCCGTCAATCGGTTTAGGATTTAGGCGAGCTGAGAGGTCCGGTCAGTCAGTTATAATTTTGGGTTCTTCTCCACTTTAGTTGGAGAAGAGGGTCCAAGGATTCCAGGGGTCAAGGAGTCAAGTGCTTGTTTGCTAAAGACCTTATCAGCGCATTTAACATTTTTTATATCTCTGCGATGTCTTATTTAGTATACTCAATACACCTTTTTCAATTAAACCTATTCCCCTGATAATGGTATCTGCCTTTCCAGTTCGCAAGCAGAACCATAAGATATGTATAGCATCCTAATATAAACTCCAACTAATTCGGACAAGATTCTAATTTTAATCTATAAAGGTGGCCGCGTGCAATCGATACAAACCGGACGAACACATCTAAAGTTTTGTCACCTGGACGAAATCCAGCTCTACCGGTGTCGACCGTCCGAATATGCTGACCATTACTTTAATCTTACCTTTTTCTGGATTCACTTCTTCTACCGTACCATTGAAGTTCGTAAAGGGCCCATCAATTACCCGTATCTCATCGCCGGATTCAAAAAAAAACTTGGGTTGCGGTTTTAACTTACCCGCTTCCATGCGGTTTAGTATTTGCTCGGCTTCCTGATCAGATATCGGAGCGGGTTTTTCGCGGCCACCCAGAAATCCAGTAACCTTGGCTGTATCATTGATGATGTGCCAAGTTTCATCATTGAGCTCCATCCTAACGAGAATGTATCCGGGATAAAACTTGCGCGAAGAGGTTTTGCGTTTGCCTTTTACGAGTTCGACAATTTCTTCAGTCGGTACAACCACTTCACCGAATTTATCCCCGTGGGGCGAGGATGCAATTCGATCCTGCAGGTTTGTTTTGACCTTGTTTTCAAAGCCCGAGTAAACGTGGACTATATACCATTTAAGCGCCACTCTTATTTAATCTCCCTGTTTTATTGGAGCACTGCACGCACCAGACTTGATAATCCAATATCGACCCCTCCCAGAAAAAAAGCGATGATGGTAACAAGAATAAGCACTACCAGAGTTGAACCGAGCGTCTGTTTGCGTGAAGGCCAGGTTACCTTCTTGAGCTCCATTTTAACTTCTCTTAAAAACTGAACTGTTTTACTGACAATGGTACTTTTCTGCTGGGGAGCCGCAGATTTGGCTAAACTCAAAGGTTTTCTGGGTGTTACCGCTTTTTGTTTTTTTGCCGCCTTAACGGCAACGTCGGGCAAAACCTCAGCCACATTCTGTTTTACCTCGATCGATGCCTTGGATGCCCCTTTGACCTTCTTTTTTTTTCTGGCAGCCGAACTTTTTTTTCGTTGTAACCGTCCCACTTTCGCTCCTAATAATGAAAGTTCGAAGTTTAAATCATCACCGCCGGCAGAATTTACCCCAGCCCTCAAACTTTTAGCCTTAACCGAAAAGGAAATGGCAGGCCAGGAGGGATTCGAACCCCCAACACCCGGATTTGGAGTCCGATGCTCTACCGTTAGAGCTACTGGCCTGCATTTTCCATTATTGATTTGAAACCAGGATTGCCCCGCTACGTGAATCTTTTACACCAGGCAGATTATTTTGTCTCTCTATGTAAGGTGTGTTTGCGGCAAAATCTGCAGTATTTATTGAATTCTAGCTTGTCCGGAGTCGTCCTTTTATTTTTGGTGGTGGTGTAATTTCTCCTTTTGCAATCACCGCATGCAAGTGTCACTATAATCCTCACCTTCAAACTCCTTATCTTTATTCGACGATATCGCTGACCACTCCGGCGCCAACAGTGCGGCCACCTTCCCGTATGGCAAATCTGACCTCTTTTTCCATCGCTATCGGAGTAATCAACTCCGCCGTGATCGTTACATTGTCACCCGGCATCACCATCTCCACCCCCTCCGGCAGCTGCAATATCCCCGTTACATCCGTTGTGCGAAAA
>CAMYNZ010000178.1 GCA_947259865.1 uncultured Desulfobacterales bacterium
GGTAAAGGTAAACCAGAAGGTATCGGTAACTGTACTCGATGTTGATCTTGCCCGAAACAGGATCTCTCTTTCCATGAAAACCAGCGCCAACAGGGAGAAACCCAAAAAGAAAAAATAGCCGGGGAAAAAGGGGAAGCGGGGACTTATGAGGGCGCACATAAAATTAGGATCACATCCGGGTTAGTTGTAGTTAATTAAAGCAGAATAAACTGTTATCTTCAATTGAGCAGGTGTGATCCCAGAGGGTACAAGGGGTCAAGGATTCGAGGGGTCGAGTGAAATGCTAAAGAATTACAAAGTATTGAAAAAGGTGTATTGGTTAGGCTAACAAAAGTCATACTAGAAAGCGGAAGAATGCTAAAGGCGCTGATAAGGTCTTTAGAAAACAAACCCTTGAATCCTTGACCCCTGGAATCCTTGGACCCTTTTCTCCAACTAAATTGGAAAAGAACCTGAAATTATAACTATAGGCTTGGAGGTGCCCATGCGGAAGCAGTCGAAATACATTTTTTTGGTAAGTTTAATTCTGGCCTATTTTTTAGCGCACACGGGTTTGGCAAATCCAGCTGCAGAAAAGGCGGCCGTAAGTGCTTCCCTGGCATGGTTGGCTCTGGTAGATGCCGGCCAATATGATGAGAGCTGGCAAGAATCTGCCCGGCTATTTAAAGCGGCGATCACCATACAGCAGTGGCGGGCTTCAATGGGGGCTTACAGGAAACCATTAGGCCGGCTCATCACAAGGGCATTGAAGTCAAAAACCTACGCCACCAGTTTGACGGGTGCCCCCGATGGTGAATACGTAGTCATTCAATATGCGACCGTATTTGAGAACAAAAAATCTGCCATCGAAACGATAACACCCATGTTGGATGGTGATGGGAATTGGCGGGTCTCAGGGTATTACATTAAATAATAGAAGCCATCGCAAAAATGCAGATTACGTTCAAGGACAAGCCCGCCACAATAACGGCGGGTAAAGCGCGGGCCGATCCGCCGTCGCTTAAAAAGCTATGGCGGGACAGGCGAAAAAGTGCAGTCCCGCCTGTGGCGGGATGAGCGTCCATTTTGAGGAGGTCTGCAACACCATAATTGGGCGTTAGATGTATTTTTGGGATTGCTTCTAGTTTTCAGATCTTGACGTGAAGTCAGCCAGGCAGTATTATCGTTTTAAACCCGCTTCTGATGGTTATGCCGGTTGAGGCATTGCAATCATTTGGCGACAATATAAAAAAGAGTTTTTCTATTGGAAAACCGCTGGGATATAAGCAAGACCGTAAGTCAAGAATCCCTTCCCGGGACCATTATTTCTCCCATCGATGGTGCCGAGATGGTTTTGGTACCCGAAGGTCAATTCTTGATGGGCATAACCGAAGCGGAACTCGATCAGGTCTTCAAGATCGATCAGCGCCAGACCCCCATATTTGCCACTGAAGTACCTGCCAATACTATTTATCTTAATGCATATTACATTGATAGGTATCCGGTTACCAATTACCAGTATCGTATATTTGTAGAAGAGACGGGTCATCGCGAACCCGTGCTAATAAATCATCACACCTGGGGCCAGCCTATGCAACCGGTTGTATTTGTCGGTTGGGATGATGCTCGGGATTATGCCAGATGGGCCGGTAAATCGCTCCCGACCGAGGCCCAGTGGGAAAAGGCCGCCAGGGGAACGGATGGACGCTGGTGGGCCTGGGGCCACGAATTTATTGATAGCTACTGTAATTCCAGAGAATACGGACTCGGACACACATCGGAAATAGGACTCTTCGACGCGGGGATGAGTCCTTATGGTTGCTACGATATGTGCGGCAATGTGTGGGAAATGTGCGAGGGCAGATGGCTTGAAGACTACTTACCCATGCGTGGCGGGTGTTTTCTGGGCTCGGCAACATTTGTTCGGGTCACCTGCCGCTGGACACCTGAGGACACCGACGGCGGCGCACACTGGCTTGGATTTAGATGTGTAAAACAGATTCCCGACCAGCAACGACCGTAGCAGATTGCCGGTGGCGCCAGATTATCGTCAGCTAAATCCCGTCACCCTTAATTCTCTCCTTCGCGTTATGTGTTACCTCAGTTGAGTTAAAAAGAGACCCGTAAATTTATAACTAAAAGATCAAACAAAAAAGTGCATGCAGTAAAGTTCTACCCTCCCCTGGCCCCTCCCGTCAAGGGAGGGGAATTTAGTTGATGGATAATCGATCCGCATCAAGTTGGCGCCGATGCCCTTCAAGGGGAAGGTAGAGCTTGCCCCTACTGGATACGGGGGTGGGTGCGCATTGCCGGTTGTAATGATGATTAGGAAAATTGCTACTTTTAAAGGAGAGCCAATTGGCTGATTTTATATTCTCGAATGTAGAAAAAGAAATGGCTGTCTACGGTTTCGATACCGTGGTTAAAAGCCACTGCCGCATGTGTCACGGGGGTTGCGGTGTTTTGGTTTACACAAAAAAAGGTAAAGTGGCCAAAATCGCCGGTGATCCGGACTGTCCCATTAATCATGGTACTTTGTGCAGCAAGGGTCTGGCTTCGCACCAACTGGCGTATCATCCGGATCGCCTGACCCATCCCGTACGGCGAATCGGTCCCAAGGCCAGCGGCCGATGGGAACGCATTACCTGGGACGAAGCACTGGATACCATTGCAGGGCGGATTTCGGGTTACAAACAAAAGTTCGGCGCCGAATCAATCGTGATGGGTTATGGGACCGGAAGGGAAAACGAGGCCGCAATCTATCGTTTTGCCAACCTGCTCGGCTCTCCCAATGTCCTGACCGCCGGTCACTTTTGTTACGGCCCTCGGATTGCCACAAGCATTATTACCTGCGGAACAAATCCCATTGTCGATTACGAAAACCACCCACGGTGCATCATGGTATGGGGCAATAACCTTGTGATCAGCAATCCCGACTGTTACAAGGGCGAGCCGTTTTCGGTGAGCGTCAATAACGGCGCCAAAATAATTGCCGTTGACCCAAGACTTACTCGCATAGCGGCCCGGGCCGACGTTTGGCTGCAGCTCAGACCGGGAACAGACACGGCGCTTGCTCTGGGAATGCTCAACATAATTGTGAATGAAAAGCTTTATGACCAAGAATTTGTAGACAAACATGTCTACGGATGGGATCCTTTTGTTGAGCGGGTCAATGATTATCCACCGGACAAGGTAGAAGAAATCACTTGGGTACCCCAGAATAAAATCAGAGAAGCCGCTCGACTCTTTGCATCCACCAAACCGGCTGCCATTCAGTGGGGCGTGGCCATTGAACAACAGGTCAACTGTGCGGACAATAACCGTGCCCTCATGGCACTCATGGGAATCACTGGAAACATCGACGTTCCAGGGGGGCAGGTCTTGTTTAGCACTCCGAAAATACGGAATGTGGGTCAGTTTGGTGCCCATCGAATGCTGCCGCATGAACAGTCGCTCAAGCGTTTAGGAGGTGATCGCTTTCGCCTTGCCGGAAATTTTGCAATCATCAATCCCAAATGTGTCTGGGATGCAATTCTTAAGGAAGAACCATACCCTGTAAAGATGTTGTTTTTTATCAGCTCAAACCCGGTCATGACCCGCGCCAATGCAAAAGAGGTTTACCGCGCGCTTGAAAAGGTTGAATTTATGGCAGTATCGGATTTTTTCCTCACGCCGACAGCAGAGCTGGCAGACATCGTGTTGCCGGCAGCCACCTGGCTGGAGATGGATTATATCGGAGATTTTTGGAAACGACACGGATATATTTTACCCCGGCGCAAAGTCATCCAGGTAGGCGAGTGCCGATCAGATCATGAGATGCTCAACGACCTGGCTCACCGGGTAGGCCAGGGAGAATACTGGTGGGATACCTTTGAAGGCGGCCTTGATTATATACTAGAACCCATGGGAATTACCTGGAAGGAATTTAAAAAACTGGATCATGTCAGAGGAGAAGTCAGATATCGTAAATACGCGGAGATAGGATTTTCTACCCCAACAAAAAAGTTCGAGCTTTATTCAACATTGCTCGAAAATTGGGGTTACGATCCACTGCCCAAATTTTGCGAAGCTCCCGAAAGTCCCGTCAGCACTCCTGAGTTGTACAAAAAATATCCTTATATACTTATTACCGGGGCGCGATCTCCGGGCTTTTTTCATACCGAAAACCGCCAGGTGCCCTGGCTAAGAGAGCTTCACCGGGAACCCGTTGTGGAGATTCACCCTGAAACCGCTGCCAGGGAGGGCATCGAAGAGGGCGATTGGGTAGTTATCGAATCTCCCCGGGGACGAATTCGTCAGCGTGCCAAGCTTTTCGCGGGTATAGATCCCGGCGTAATCGGTGCCCAGCATGCCTGGTGGTTTCCGGAGAAAAAAGATCCCGGGCATGGCTGGGAGGAATCAAACGTTAACATTTTGACCGACAATGCATATGATTCGTGTGATCCTGCTATGGGTTCCACCAGTGTCCGGACCCTTTTGTGTAAAATATATCCTGCGGCTGGAAAATGAAGGAAAACGGTTATGAAGGCCTATAGGCTGACCATTGAACATGAATTGTGCTGGGGCTGTAAGACCTGTGAAGTTGCCTGCAAACAGGAGAATCGTTCCACTGACGGGATCAAACTCATTTCTGTCACAGAGGATGGTCCCAGGGTGGTCGACGATCAATTGAAATTTGAATATAAAGTAAATCTTTGCCGGCATTGTGATGATCCTCCCTGTGGGGATGCCTGCCCGGATGAGGCCATCGTCAAAAGAGACGACGGTCTGGTGGTTATGGATTATGAAATATGCACCGGTTGCGGAACGTGCGTGGATGCCTGTCCTTACGATGCCATAACTTTCGATGAGAATGCGGATGTGGCCCGGAAATGCAACCTGTGCCATCATCGGGTCGATCGGGGATTGATACCGGCCTGCGCCGACAATGTCTGTCTGGCGCATTGCATTCACTTCAGTTTCTAACTGTTTATATTGGAGGAGCTAATATGGATTCACTCAAGAGCAAAGTGGCATTGATCACCGGTGCCAGCAAGGGTATTGGACGAGCTACCGCGCGGAGGCTGGCTGAAGAGGGCGCCAACCTCGTGGTCGGTGCAACCGGTACGGATCTTTTAGATAGTCTGGTAAAGGACGTGAAAGAATCAGGGGTCAAAGCCCTGGCAGCAAAATGTGATGTGACCAAATATTCTGATTGTCAGGATTTGGTTCAGCAGGCTCTGGCCGAGTTCGGCCAAATCGACATTCTTGTTAACAATGCGGGTGTCGGTTTTTCGGGTAAAGTCGTTGAATCAGTACCCGAAGAAATAGAACACATGATAAAAGTTAACATTATGGGTGTTTATTATATGACCCGATCGGTATTGCCCGCAATGATTGAAAAAGAAAGCGGTGATATCGTTAATATTGCTTCGGTGGCCGGCCTGAAATACTCGCCCAATTTTGCGATGTATTCCGCGACGAAATTCGCGGTTCGTGCTTTTTCCGAAGGTTTGCGAAACGAAGTTCAACCGCACAACATCCGGGTGGCCTTGATTCATCCCGGTATGACCAAAACCAATTTTTTCGAAACATTTGCCAGGGGCGGTTTGCGTATCCCCCAGGATAAAGGCGATATTCTCAAACCGGAGGCGATTGCGGATGCCATATACTTTGCGCTTTCACAATCCCAGGGTGTTGCGCTCAATGAAATTACGATGAGACCGTCCTGGCAGGAAAGATAAATGCAGAGCACCCTGAAGTCTCAAAAAATGACCCGCCGCAAATTTTTCGATTGGTTGATACGGGGCGGAATTTGCACTGCATTGGGGTATACGATTGCCGTGGAACCCAACTGGTTTGCCGTTGAAAAGGTGGACGTTCCCATCAAGGGACTGCCGGCGGATCTCGACGGATTTCGGATCGGTTTTGTATCTGATTTTCACCGGGGCCGCTTTGTCACAGAAGGCGATATTTCAAGGGCTGCGCGATATTTGCAAAGACAAAGCCCGGATCTGATACTGCTGGGGGGTGATTTTGTTGATAACAAGGCCGATTATATACACTCTTGTTTAAAAGTGTTGTCACAATTGAAATCACCCCTGGGCATCTGCGCGGTTCTGGGGAATCATGACTACTGGACAGATCCGGATTTAATTCGCGCTTCAATACAGCAAACACGAATTCGACTCCTGGACAACGAATCCGTGAAATTGAAGTGGAAGCGTGAACAATTTTATCTGGTCGGATTGGACGACGCCTGGGAGGGCCGCCCCAATCCGCGCGCTGCGTTTAAAGGTGTGCCCGATAAGGCGGTGAAAATTCTGCTGGTGCATGAACCGGATTATGCAGAAACATTAAAAAGGCTGCCTTCATGGCTGCCATTGCAGTTATCAGGACATTCGCATGGCGGACAGGTCGTCATACCTTTTTGGGGAGCGCCGATTTTACCCTATCTGGCAAGAAAATATCCGTCCGGTCTCCAGAAGGTGACCGGCCGAAACCGATGGGTCTATACGACCCGGGGGGTGGGGCATTTGCTTCCGGTGCGGTTTAACTGCACACCGGAAGTTACTCTTTTGATCCTACGCGGGGTGAATGTATAATATGCACGACATCTGCTATTAGGCGGTCCCTTTTACCTCGATTGACGGCTTGGAGGCTAGGAAGCTGGAAGGCCTGAAAGCTTTTTGCCGGAATTGAGAAAGATTTAATAGTGAATTATAAACTTCCCGAATTAAGCTTGCCCGGCTCATTTATGGATTCTCTGATAGCTTTGCGAAGAGAACTGCATAAAAATGCAGAGCTGTCCGGCAAAGAAAAGAATACCAGCAAAATCATTTTAGATTTCATACGGGACTGTACTCCGCACAAAGTAATTTCACCTATCGGGGGCGGTGGTCTTGGGTGTGTTTTTCAAACCGGCGCTTCCGGCCCTGCATTACTTTTCAGGGCCGAAATGGATGCGCTGCCGATTCATGAAAAAAACGAACTCCTTTATAGATCCGGCACACCGGACATTTCCCACAGCTGCGGCCATGACGGCCACATGGCGATCACGGCCGGCCTGGCCGGCTTGTTGCAAGCCAAATCTCCCAAACGGGGCAAAATTATTCTGCTTTTTCAACCCGCCGAAGAAACAGGACAGGGAGCCGCAGCCATTGTCAACGATCCGGCATTCAGCTCGCTCCAACCGGATTATGTCTTCGCACTTCATAATATGCCCGGCAAACAAAAAGGTGTTGTTTACCTTAAATCGGGAAATTTTAACTGTGCCTCATCGGGTTTGATCGTCCGGTTGCGGGGACGTTCCGCCCATGCTTCCCGACCTGAAGACGGCCTAGCTCCGACATTGCCAATGAGTGAAATTATACAGGGATTAAACCGACTGGCCTCTGAACCTGAATTCAACGATATTTTCTCGATGGCCACCGTCGTCTTTGCCCGCCTGGGGGAAAAAAACTTCGGCACCGCGCCGGATGAAGCTGAAATCCGCGCGACCCTGCGGAGTGAAGACGATCAAACCTTAGAATTGCTGGAGCGCAAAGCCCAACAGCTGGTGGCTGGATATGCTCAAAAGGCAGGATTGCAATATAATCTGAAATGGCGGGATAGATTCACAGCCAGCGTCAATGATGAGCGTGCTGTTGAGATTGTAGCCAAAGCCGCCAGCGTCAATGATGAGCGTGCTGTTGAGATTGTAGCCAAAGCCGCTGCAAATGCCGGTAAAAAAGTGGTTTACCTGAAGCGTCCCAGGCGCTGGTCCGAGGACTTCGGCCAATTTACGGCCCGGGTTCCCGGGGCCATGTTTTTGCTGGGAGCCGGAAAAACCTGTCCGCCGCTGCACAGTCCTGAATACGATTTCCCGGATGATCTCATCCAAATCGGATTGACTATTTATTGGGCGATAATCAATCAGGTGCTCAACAATTAAGAATCATACTGTCTCTGGGTGTAAAGGTCTTGAAAGGCAATTTTGATTGCTCTGCCACATATCCGGGAACCGCTATACCTGACGCAAATTGACAATAGTTTTTAAAAGTCCGGCCGTCTATCCGAACCTTCATACCTTTAATGGGATGTTTCAACGGCACGATTGCATAGACATTTTGAAACCTCTGCTGCAGATCGTAATAACCTTTGTTTTTCGACTTTTTACTGATACTCACTTCCAGGTAATGTCTCGAATTACCCGCAATTTGTCCCTCAAATTCGTCACTGATTTCAGTAAGTAATTTATCTAAACTGTTTTCCATGTCGAGTCACCTCCACATTTCTGATTTTCGAGAAATGTCATCGTATCGATATAGTATAATTTTTATAATGATTTGCTCAAAAGGCAGGATTGCAATATAATCTGAAATGGCGGGATAGATTCACAGCCAGCGTCAATGATGAGCGTGCTGTTGAGATTGTAGCCAAAGCCGC
>CAMYNZ010000179.1 GCA_947259865.1 uncultured Desulfobacterales bacterium
AGGCGTACAAATTTTGCAATCATGAAGCGTACTTATCGTACGTTGAATGGTTGCGAAATGCAGTACAACGCCGAAGTTGGACTTTTTACGAAACCGTCACTATTGAATATTCAATCATTTGACGAACACCTTGACAAAAGGAAAGAATATGAAAGCCCGTCTGTTACTTTTAGATGACGAAGAGCAGTTTGTTGAGTCGCTATCTGAAAGATTGTCGATGCGCGACTATGACGTAAAGACTTCCCTGACTGGAGAGGATGCCATTGCTAAAATAAAAAACTACAATTTTGATGTGGTTATCCTTGACGTTCGTTTACCAGGAATTGAAGGAACCGAAGTTCTGCGCCAAATTAAGAGCGTGAAACCATTAACTGAAGTCATTATGCTGACCGGGCATGGAACAGTGGAAAAGGCCATCGAAGGAATGAAGCTTGGCGCCTTTGATTTTCTGATGAAGCCGTGTGAGACTGAAGATTTGACCGCCAAGATCGACAAAGCGCATGACCGCAAGGCCGAACAGGAAGATCGCATCCGGACAGCCAAAATTAGTAATTTTACCTCTTCACCGAGGTCTGTTTTGAAGGATGTTTAATTTGGAGTAATTTAATGTCCGCAAAGGTTTTAATCGTTGACGATGAAAAGGATTTTCTGGATATCATGGCTGATCGTATGAGGGCCCGGGGAATGGATGTATCTACCGCCACTTCGGCCGAAGATGCCCTCGAAATGGTACTAACAGAATCCTATGATGTCGTTATCATGGATTTTATGATGCCGGAAATGGACGGTTTTAAGGCCTTAAAACTGTTTAAGGAATCTCGACCCGAGGTCTCAATCATCCTTTTAACGGGCAACGTACCGGAGGAAAAGTGCATCGAGGCCATCAAGCTCGGGGCTATGGATGTGATCGAAAAACCAGCCGATTTGAATCTCCTCACCCAAAAAATAGAAGAAGCTAAAGCCCTAAAAATAAAAAAGCCGAGAAGAAAAGATCGCCAAGGCGAGAAAGACCCATCTTAACGGTCGACATTCCGAATAATTACATGTCTTAAATCAGGATAGGAGGTGATGCGTTTGGAACCCTTCAGAGTTTTGCTTGTAGACGACGAGGTTGAACTTATAGATACATTACTGGAACGCATGAAGATGCGCCGGGTGGATGTCGAGTGTGTCAACAGCGGACCGGATGGCCTCGCGCTGTTGGATATTAAGAAGTTCGATGTGGTGGTACTGGATGTGAAGATGCCGAAAATGGACGGGATTGAGATGCTGAGAGAAATCAAAAAACGATATCCGATAATTGAAGTAATTATGCTGACCGGTCATGCCGACGTTGAAGTCGCCATTCAGGGCATGGAACTCGGTGCGTTTGATTACCTCTTGAAACCGATTAAGATCGATCAACTGCTGTACAAGATACAAGACGCATACAAAAAGAAATCCCTTACCGATCAACAGATCGTTCAGAAGAAGGAGACGTTTGGTAGGGGTGAATGAGAAATTGGTCTTGACGGAAATGCCAATCAATTTTCGCAAAATAGTGCAAATGAGGGCGATGGAAAATGAATTTTTTCAAGTGTTGGGGCCGATTTATGGTAATGGGGACAAGGGTATTTGCCCAATGGGAGATCAATAATTCAACCACAATACTACACGATCGAAAACGCATCGTCCTTCTCTGCTTTCTAATCCTGCCTATCCTGTTCGGTGGCATTGTATTTGCCGATCAAATCAGCGATACCATGCCGCATTTTCTCGGGGGTAAGAAGGCATACAGCCCGGCCTTTTACAGCACGGGGATATTTGTCGTCTCCATCCTGATCGGGATGGGGGCTGGTTTGATCACCGGCTGCATCGGTGCCGGCGGTGGGTTTATCATCGCTCCGGCATTAATGAGTGCCGGCATAAAGGGGATATTGGCCGTGGGGACCGACCTCTTTCACATTTTTGCCAAGGCCATCATGGGCAGCGTCATTCACAGAAAACTGGGCAATGTATCGGTACCGCTCGCCACTGTTTTTTTGCTTGGCGCCATCATTGGGGCGACGCTGGGGGGCGTCATCAATCGCGTGTTATACGAGATCAATCCTGTTCTCAGCGATGCCTTCATTACCACCGTTTATGCCCTTATGCTCGGGTTTTTGGGCACCTACGCCTTGACCGATTTTCTAAGGGCCCGCAAGGCCAGCGATACGGATGAAGGCCCCGGCGAGGTTCACGGCGGCAAAGACGAAGGGGCCGTAATGGGTGCCCTTCCTATGAAAATTCAGGCTGTTCGGCTGCCGCCGATGGTCAAATTCGATTTCGCCCTGGCGCCGGGGGGACGCAGCATTTCATGGCTGTTTCTGGTGCTCAGCGGCGCACTGGTAGGGCTGGCCGCGGGTATCATGGGGGTCGGTGGCGGGTTCCTGACGTTCCCTATATTTGTCTACATGCTGGGGGTCTCCTCGATGACGACGGTGGGCACAGACATTTTTCAGATTGTTTTCACCGCCGGTTACGCTTCGATCAGCCAATATGCTGTTTATGGCTTTATTTTTTACACATTAGCCATGGGAATGTTGCTGGGCTCGCTGCTGGGTATCCAGATAGGGGCGATGGTAACCAGGGTGGTTAAGGGCATCACCATACGGGGCTTTTATGCGATGGCCGTGCTGGCAGGATTCTTCAACCGAATTTTTGCACTGCCTTCAAAATTGGGCGAAATGGGGGTTATCCCGATCTCGAAACAAATGAGCAGCGTTTTAGATACCATTGGCGTGTGGGTGTTTTTCATTGTCATCGGCGCATTTGGCGTATGGGTTGTCGGCACTTTTTTTTCGAATCTCAGTGTCCTGAAGGGAAAGCAGGCAAGCTCATGATTGCTCACCCTAAGAAATTCTATGGCGGTCTTGGCATGATGGCGGGGTTTATCGTCGTGCTGATTCTCATTTTTTCGCCCATTCTTAAGGGTCAGAACTGCCTCGAGTACCTGGATTCGATGTACAACTCCATATCGAAGGGTTCTGCAAATTACATCCCCGATCTGAGGAAAGAATCCAACCGGCTATCCGACGTTTCGATAGATGTCACCTTGAAAATGGCGAATGCAGGCCAGGCCAGGCAAATCGCTCTTCTATTGAAAAAAAGCGGTGCAACAGCGAGCGTTTCAGACTCCAAAATCACAGTTAGCGGGAGCCTGGGAAAGATTTTCGAAAACTGTCTCGACGATGCCGAACACATGTATTTAAATGAAGGGAAAGCGGTCACTGACAAGTACGGCTATCATGAAAAGAGGGTTCTTTTCAACTGGTGGAATGCCTTCAAGGCATTGGACAATGAGCTTAAGAACCAAAAACGATTCAAGGAGGCCAAGATCGTTGCGCTGGTCAAAAAAAAGGCCGTGGAAACCGCATACAATTACTACAACATTGAGCCACAGAAGATTTCGAACCGGTACGGCATCATCCTGCTGTCTCTTGTATTTTACGTCGTTTATACCATCTGGTATGGTTTCTCCATCATGTTTATGTTTGAAGGCTGGGGGATGAAACTATAACACTAGACTGGGTATTCTGATGGGAATTATCCGAAACATCATGAAGAAGGTTTTTGTAAAAAAGCATGCGCCCCGACCTTCCGACCCCGACGCACTCCGTTTTGATTTTAAGGAGAGGTACCACAGCTTCAAGCTGCTGCTCAACGCCAACAACAGGGCGCTTGAAATTATGGCCGAGCTCGAACAGGCACTGAAGGGGGAACATCCCTTTGGTATGACATTTGTCCGCAGCCGCTGTACCGCGATCGCAGTCAATGTGTTCAGAATGATTGAAAACATAGACCTTCTCGCCCCTGAAAAGTACCGGGAACTGAACACGATATTCAAAGGAATCAAGGAAGATATCGATCAGTTGCTGACCCATGAAAAGCCAATGACGGACGAGCGATTGGTAGTCCCCATGAGCACCATAGACAAGAACATGACCGATCTTGTGGGCAGCAAAATGGCCAATCTCGGAGAACTGAAAAATAATCTAAAACTGAACGTGCCCGACGGTTTTGCAATAACCTCCTCCGCCTTTCAGCGGTTTATCGAACACAATGATTTGAGGCCTGAAATCAATCGGCGCTTCCAGTCCGCAAATCTTGACGACATGGAATCGCTTTTCACACTCAGCGCTGAAATTCAGTACCTGATATCCACATCGAAGATCCCCAAAAGCCTCGAAGATGCGATCATGAGTGCCTGGTGGCAGACTGAGGGGAATGCAGGTTTTGAAATAACCGCGGCCCTGAGAAGCAGCGCCATGGGCGAAGGCGAGGCCGGCAGCTCGTTTGCCGGTCTGCACCTGTCCGAATTGAACATCAGTGCAGAGTTTGTTCTGGACGCCTACAAGGAGATCATTGCCAGCAAATACAGCCTCCCGGCCATTACCTACCGCTTGAAAAAGGGCTTCAAGGATTCAGATATCATCATGTGTGTCGGGTGTTTGGTGATGATCGATGCTGTTGCCGGTGGCGTTATGTATTCTCGAAATCCGAATAACGTTCATGATGATTCAATCTTCATCAATTCGGCCTGGGGTTTACCCAAGGCCGTGGTCGACGGGACGGTGGATTGCGACCTTTTTGTGGTCTCAAGAAATATTCCCCCTAAAATAGTCTATGCAGATGTGAGAACCAAGGATAGAAAATTCGTCTGCTACCCGCTGGAGGGTGTGTGCCGCCTCGAATTAAGCGGGGATGCCAGAGTGCAGCCATCGATTACCGACGAGCAGATACTGGAATTGGCTGAACTTGCCATCAAGATTGAGGAATGCTACGCCATCTCACAGGATATCGAATGGGCTTTAGATCACGACGGCAACATAAACATCCTGCAGTGCCGGCCCCTCCGGCAGAGAGAATCGGAAAGGCTACGTATTCCCGATGTGCTTAAGGTTGAAGCGCAGAAGGCGGCTATCGTCAAGGAAGGGATTACAGCCAGTCCGGGTACTGCACACGGGAATGTTTTCGTGATTAAAAGAGATGCAGATATTCTTTCTTTTCCTCAAGGCGCTGTTCTCGTGACCTATCAGGCATTACCCAGGTGGGCCTCGCTTCTTAACCGCGCCTCGGCCGTCATCACCGAGCAGGGAAGTGTTGCCGGCCACCTTGCAAACGTGGCCAGGGAGTTTGGTATTCCCGCGCTGTTTGGCGTTTCCGGAGCTACAGAAAAGCTGAGCACTGGAGATCTTATAACGATAGATGCAAGCGGCGGGATCATTTACAAGGGACTGATCGAATCATTGTCATCGAAACCTGCTCCAAAAGCGAACATTATGGAAGGCAGCCCTGTATATGAATCGTTGAAACAGGTGGGTGATTTTATTCTTCCGTTAACCCTCTTAGATCCGGATGCCCCTGATTTCAAACCGAGCCGCGCCAGGACTCTTCATGATATCACCCGCTTTATTCATGAAAAGGCGGTCAAAGAGATGTTCAACTTCGCCGCAGAAAATCATTTTTCCGTATGGTCCAGCAAACAGCTTTTCTACAAGGTTCCCATGCATTGGTGGTTCTTGAACCTGGACGACGGCTTCACCGGCGAAGTCAAGGGAAAGTACGTATACATCGAAAACATCGCCTCGGCCCCGATGAAGGCCTACTGGGAGGGATTCACGGCAATCTCCTGGGATGGCCCACCTCCTTTGGACGGCAAAGGACTCATGTCGGTGATCTTTCAGTCCACGGCCAACACCTCCCTGGTGCTTGGCCGTCGATCCAGCTTCGCAGACCGTAACTACTTCATGATCTCACGTGACTACTGCAATATGAATTCCCGCTTCGGCTACCACTTTATGACCATGGAAGCGCTGGTGAGTGAACGAACCTTTGAAAATTACATCATCTTCCAATTCAAAGGCGGTGCCGCCGATATTCAACGTCGATCCAAAAGGGTTCGCTTTATAGGTGAAGTTCTGGAAACCAGTGGATATTCCGTTACAGTCATGGAAGATACCCTGAAGGCCCGGATCGAGGCACGCGAAATGGACTACATGCTGAGGCGCATTAAAATGCTGGGCTACCTCACTTTGCACACACGTCAACTGGACATGATCATGTCCAATCCGGCTAAAGTTAAGTATTACCGAACCAAAATCGGAAAAGATCTCGAGACCCTTCTGCATGGATCCCACGACTGAACTTGCTCGGGAAAACGCTTGGGGTTAACCATTAATGGGCGGATCAAATCTTGACGGGCTGTTACCCAAATCCAAACCCAAAAAATAGAAGAAGCTAAGGCCCTAAAAATAAAAAAGTCGAAATAATGATGGTGCTGAAATCGGTTCATCAGCTATTTGACAGCCGTGCTTTGAAGAACCTGGGTTGCCTGCTCGAGAATTCCCTCCGGAAAACCAACGATGGGATAGATCACCAGAAACCCGATGATCCAGAGCAGCAGCATGGACAGAATAAAAAATCCAAAACCGTATTTCACAAAATCAACGGCTTCAAGGGCGCGCTTATTGGTATCCGGATAAACCCCCAGTGCAAATGTCAGCGCATTGGCGGGAGACCCCACGATCAAGAAATGGGCATATGAAGATGCCAATGCCACCGCCATGCCGATAGCCCAAGGCTCGCCGGCAACCTGGGTCATAATCCCCATGGGAACAACAATGGGTCCGATAAGGGCGACGGTAGCGGCATCAGACATAAAATTGGTAACCAAACCGGAGAAAGCGGACATTCCGAGCCACAACCCATAGCCCTGATCCATGCCAACCTGGGACAGTACGTTCAGAAAGGTGGTCGCCAGCCACAGGGCACCACCGCTTTCCTTAAGCAACGCGCCCAGGGTCAGAGCCCCACAATACATAAACCAAGCATTAAAGGATATGCGCCTAATTATCTGTTCAAATTGTACGGTCTTGAACAAAACCGGTATGACCAGGGCCAGAAGCGCCGGTCCGCCCAATCCCGTGGCTTCGCCACCGAATATCCACAAGGCCACAATCAGGAAAAGCGTGCCGGCCGTGACATACTCGGGATATTTCATTTTACCCATGCGGCGCGTCTCTTCCTTGATATGTTGCAACCCGGGGGTAAGGTCTCTGGTTTTTATCTTCTTACTGAAGAAAGTCGCCATATAGAACAACAACAGAGTGCTGCCGAGCGGCACCAGGGGCCAGCCGTATTGCATCCAGCCGGAATAGGTTATTGGTATGCCGTATTCAGTAAAAAAACCCATCATGATCACATTGCGCCCGCCGGCCGAAGGTGTTCCTGGACCTCCCATATTGAGCGCGAAGCAAAGGGAAAAAAGCAGATATTTGGCAAGCGCCGGATCGTGAACCACCTCCCCTTCCTCCGGGCTGGTGGCCTTCACCGATCCGTAATAGACAGCCATCATCACCGGCACCATAAACGAACACATGGCTGGGGCCGACATAACTGAACCCACAACAGACATGCTGACGCACAGCACGATCATGGGGACCCAGAATCCTTTGGTCCATCCCAGCAGCCAGACGGCCAGGCGTTTATGAAAACCAACTTCTACCACCGTCGCTCCCAGGGCAAAAACGCCCAGCATGAACATCGGG
>CAMYNZ010000180.1 GCA_947259865.1 uncultured Desulfobacterales bacterium
TTTCTTCGGAAAACTGGCTGGAATCGTGCTTAAAATTCTAAGTTGATAAGCTATGAGGAAAATGATAAATGCGAATGTAGGCCAAGGCTCGCTTAAATTTAAGGGACCATGTCCCATTTTGACCCTTTATAAAAGGCGATCTGGGCCAAAGCCGGACTTGACCCCTTTGGACCCCTTTACCCGTTAAACTGAATTGACAAAATGATTGACAAAACCACCTCATTGGAAACCGCATTAAAGGATATTCGTGACGGTGACACGATTATGGTCGGAGGCTTCGGGGTACCCGGTACGCCGTTCACACTGATAGACGAACTGCTGGATTTGGGTGTATCCAATTTAACGCTGATCAAAAATGAAGCCAATGAAGACGGGATGGGACTTTCGAAATTGATCGAGGCGCACAGAGCCCAAAAGTTGATAACATCCCATCTCGGACTGAACGCTACCGTCATCAAGATGATGAACCGTAATGAAATCGAAGTGGAGTTTTATCCCCAGGGAATACTGGCGGAAAAAATCCGGGCCGGCGGTGCGGGTCTGCTCGGCATATTAACCGACATCGGTGTCGATACTATCCTGGCGGAGAAAAGAGAGAAGATCACCGTTGACGGGCAGCCGGCGATCATCGAACCGGCTTTGAGGGCCAACGTGGCCCTGATTCACGCCGCCGTTGCCGATCGTTTTGGCAACCTGATTTATGAAAAAAGCGCTCGCAATTTCAATCCGATCATGGCGACCGCGGCCGCAAACGTCATTGTGGAAGCTGAAAAACTGGTTGAATGCGGGGAACTGGCGCCGGACCAAATTCACACCCCGGGAGCATTCACGGACAAAATCGTTGTTTTGGATACACTCACTAAAGAGTACGGAATTTTAGAGCATCATGTCCCATAAGGATAAAATCGCCGAACGCGCGGCAGCCGAGATTCAGCCCGGCCAGATTATCAATCTCGGAATCGGGATACCGACACTTATACCAAAGTATCTTGAGGACCATAAGAAAGTTGTCGTCCACTCGGAGAACGGTATCCTCGGCATGGGACGCCCCTGTAAGCGCGGAACCGAAGATCGCAATCTTATCGATGCGGGCGGGACGTATTTTAGCATTGAAACTGGCGCTTCATTTTTTGACAGCGTTCTGTCGTTCACGCTGGTCCGCGGCGGGAGGCTGGATATCGCTTTTATCGGTGCGCTCGAGGTCTCGGCCTGCGGCGATATAGCCAATTGGATCATACCGGGTAAATATTCGCCGGGTATTGGCGGGGGGATGGAACTGGCCCAGAAAGCCCGGCGCTTAATTGTGGCCACGACACATACGACCCGGGACGGGCGACCCAAAATTCTAAACACCTGCACCCTGCCGCTGACGGCCAAAGGTTGTGTTAAAACCATTATAACTGAATTGGCCGTCATCGACGTGCTCCCGGTCGGATTGGTGTTGCGGGAAATCGCCACCAATACCGACGTCGAAACCGTTATTGCCAGGACTGAAGCCAAGGTGATTGTCCCCGACGGTGAATTGCCCAAATTCTAACCTTAGAAAAATGGTCCGGCAACACTGCCGACAGTTACGGACTAAAGGAAATAACGAATGCCTGATCTGGATAACAGAGAAAAACGCATTGTTGAAACAGTAGATAATCTTGTCGAAGATATGGTTGATTTCACCTGCCGCCTGGTGGCTGAACCGAGCACCTTGGGCAATGAGATGTCGGTGCTGGCGGTAATGGAAAACGAGTTTGATAAGCTGGGGTTTTCAACCGAACGCGTTTCCATGAATCCGGTGCGACTGAAAGAACATCCAGGATTTGCTTCGGTGCCGTGGAAATATGAAAACCGTTACAACATTGTTGCCGTTGAAAGGCCGGCAGGAACGGGCGGGCGCAGTGCCCTTTTCAACGGACATTTGGACGTTGTCAGCCCGGAACCGATTGGGTTTTGGGAACAACACCCATTCGATCCACAAATTCGGGACGGCTGGCTATATGGCCGGGGTACCGGCGACATGAAATCAGGTGTCACTGCCATGACCTATGCGCTTTATGCGGTGAAAAAAGCCGGTTTTGGCCTGAATGCTCAGGTAACCATCGAAACCGTTATCGAAGAAGAATGCAGCGGAAACGGAGCCCTGGCGTGCATTCAGGCCGGCCATGACGCCGAAGCTGTTCTGATTCCGGAGCCTTTCGGTCCGACGATCCTGACCAATCAGTTGGGCGTGCTCTGGTTTAAGGTAAATGTGAAAGGATCTCCCAGTCATGTGCTGTCCGCCCCGGCCGGGACCAATGCTATTGAAAAGAGTTATTATCTGATTGATGCATTGCGGCGATTGGAAGCCGACTTAAATCATGAGGAGATACCTGATGCCTACCGTTCAATTGACCATCCATTGAATCTGAATATCGGTATCATGCATGGCGGCGATTGGCCGTCTACGGTACCTGCCGAAGCCGAATTCCATGGCCGGATGTCTTATTTTCCCGGTATTACTTATGCCGACATATGCCGCCGAATTACTGAAACCGTGGAACTGGCCGCCAAAGCAGATTCCTGGCTTTGCAAAAATCCCCCGCAAATCGAATTCTACGGTTTTCGATCCGATGGCCACAGCATATCCCGAGACCTTCCGGCCCTGTCAATGTTGAGTGCCTGCCACAAGTCTCTCACCGGACGGGATGCCGCCGATTACATCGCCACCTGTACTACGGACTTGAGAGCTTTTCAGCATTTTGGCAAAGCTCAGGCCACATGCTACGGCCCTGTGGCGGAAAATATTCATGCCGCCAATGAACGTGTCAACATTGAAAGCGTCATCCATGTGGCCAGAACGTATGCCGTGTTTCTGGCACGCTGGTGCGGTCTGACCGAATGAGATGGTTACTGGAAAACAAAAAAAAGGACCAGAGCCGTATCAAACCAGAACTCCAGTCCTTTAATTTTGTTGATGCGTTGCTTTTTTATCGCGCAGGTAGCAGGCGACAGTGAACAGGATCGACCTGGACCGAAACTTCCTCACCGCGTCTAAAGGATTTCGTTATCACCAGGTTTATGACATGAATGATGGTACCGTTTTCCAGCTCAACAAAGTAGCTGATCTCCCCGCCCATGTAACTTCGATTTTTAATTATGCCGTTAAAACAATTCATACTCGTTTCAGGCATCGGTTGACCTTTGAGATCAATTTGTAATTTTTGAGCCCGTACAACGACCTCCACGCTATCACCTTCGGTCCAGCTACCCGTCGGATTGGCCAGCATTGCATTACCATCTTTGAGCTTGACCCTGATCCAATCCCCCTCCTGTCCGGTCACCACGCCTTCAGCGAAGTTCGAATGGCCCAAAAAGTCAGCCACAAAATGGTCCGAAGAGTCATTGTATACTTCCTCGGGAGTTCCCTCCTGCAGCTTTTCCCCGTCCTTCATGACTACAACCTTGTCCGACATAGACAGGGCTTCGCGCTGATCATGGGTCACGAAGATCGTCGTTACGCCCAGCATCTGCTGGAGATTACCGAGTTCCACACGCATCTCCTCACGCAGGTTCTCATCAAGGGCGGAAAGGGGCTCATCCATAAGTAGAACATCCGGCTCAATAACGATGGCACGGGCCATAGCGATACGTTGCTGCTGGCCGCCCGAGAGCTGAGAGGGCATACGATTTTCTACACCCGGCAAGCGAACCATCTTAAGGGCCCGCATGACCTTTTCTTTGATCTCTTCTTTATGGACATTGCGGTATTTAAGACCGAACGCGACGTTATCGTAAATGGTTTTATGCGGAAAGAGTGCATAATTTTGAAAAATCATCCCCAGGTTTCGCTTGTGGATCGGAACATCGTTCACCCGCTTGCCCTTGATGAAAATTTCCCCCTCCGTGGGTTCTTCCAAACCCGCAACCATCCGCAAAAGGGTTGTCTTACCGCAGCCGGAGGGACCCAGAAGGGTGACCAGGCACCCTTCTTCGATGTCAAGATCCGTTTTTTTAACGGCGACGACTTTGTCAAAGCGTTTAACTACCCCTTTGAATCGAACCGCAGGCGGAGTCGCATTTTTTTGCATTGCTATATCCTTTCCTGATGGGGGGCTGCATTTTCCGGGTTACGGGCTAAATGTTCGCAACCCCCAACCCCGTGTTAACCGCCGGCCTTGATCCGGTCCCATTTTTCGGCCCAGTCCAGCTGGTGGGAGTTCCAATAATCCGGATCGGCAAAGAGATAACCCTTGAGCTTGCCGGTCGGATCAAATGCGGGCAGTTTCTTGACTGCCTCGGGCATCGGAACTTTCGTCGGATCGAGACTGGATGGATATTTCTGGCCTTCCGCCACAGCGATGGCCGCTTTGGGTTCCAGCATGAAATTGAGCAGCTGATGGGCTACTTTCAGGTCGGTGCCTTTTAGCACGAAGATGCACTCCTGCCACGAATAGCAGCCATCGGGCGCCAGGAACCCGATGGGATGGCCCTGACTTTGAAGCGCGGCCACGCGGCCCGACCAGGCCACGGTGGCGTAAATTTCTTCATTGGCCAGCAGGCTCATGAGCTCAGCACCAGAGGCCCAATATTTTTTCACCATGTCTCTCTGGATGCGCAGGGCATCCCAGACTGCCTCCAGATCTTTGATGTTATTGGGGCTCTGGCCGGTATGCAGGGCGGCATACCAAATGTTGGTGCGCCAATCGCCCCAGCTGCCGAGTTTTTTCTTGAGATCCTTGTCCCACAGAAGTGAGGCGCCCAGTTTTTCGGCCTTTTGCCTGGTAATGTATTTGGTATTGTAAGCGATACCGGTTTGCCCCAGATCATAGGGTACGGCCGATAACTTGCCTTTGGTGATGGCCTTGTAAGGTTGCATCATGGCAGCCATGACGTTTTTAAGGTTGGTGATTTTACTTTCGTCCAGGACGACATCAAACCCCAGCCCTGCATATCTGGCGTAATCAAACACCCCGCTCAAATGAGCAAGGTTGAACTCGCCGCCGGGCGGAAAGGACGCCTTGACCCGTGTCAAGTAGGTGTCCATATCGCCGAACTCGCCGTCGATAACTTTGATACCCGTGGCTTTGGTGAATGGCTCGAAAGCGTATTTTCGAAAAGCCTCGGAAACCACGCCGCCCCAGCCGTCAAAGCGGATGGATTTGGCTGCCCAGGCGTTGCGTGCCAAACCGCCAAAAGGACCGCCTACCAGGCCTGCCGCAGCACCGGTAATACCTAAAAATTTCAAAAAATCGCGCCGGTTTATTTCGCCATTAATGTACCGTTCATAAACACTGTGAAATTTCTTGTTCCCATCGTTCTCCATGGTTTCCCTCCTTTTTTATATGATTACTATTAACAGCTTAAAAGCTTTGCAGATATAGTCTTTCAGATAAAGACGCTACCGGATGACTTCATCATCGCCATTTAAATCCTTCGGCCTGATTCCCCTCGGACTGCAGCCGCAGATTTTATTTATCGTTCACCTGTTTATACCCGCACTGTGTGGCCCACTTCGCATCCTCAGGATTGCAGACCCAATAAACAGTTTCGCTGCCCTTTATAATCTTCAAAGGAACCGAGGAGTTTTTGACATATGAGCGTGCCGAGTCAAGAGAATTGAAAGGAAACACCGTAATCCACCTCACATTCCCATCCTTGTCCTTCAGGTCGATCATTGGCATTTGTTTAACCCTTTTGAATAGGTTAAATGCTGTCTGGATTATAGGGTCCTTAAATAACTATTTTTGAGATTCAATTATAATGGCGCTGCAAGGCCGATACTGAGTTCCCGATCAAGAACCCCTGGAAAACCTGCGAATCAAATACCCGGCCAACAAGGGTGTCGAAAGCGTCAGGAAGATCATCACGGTACCCAGAGCGTTTATCTCGGGGCTGACGGAATTGCGCAACATGCCGAAGATCTTGACCGGAACCGTCTGCATCGATGCCGTTGCCCAGAACAGCGTGGCGGTCACGTCATCAAAGGAGATGGTGAATGAAAAGAGCATGCCCGCCAGTATCGCCGGGGTCAAAAGCGGCAGCGTTATCTCTTTGAAAGTCTGCAAAGGGTTGGCGCCCAAAGACAAGGCGGCTTCTTCATATTCTCTCTTGATACCCACCAATCTTGCCTGAACTACCAGAAGCACGTAAGGCAGGGTGATGACCACATGTCCGATAAGCAGCAGCAAAAAACTCTTGGGCTGCTGGAGCCACCGGATAAACAGAAGCAAAGCCACTCCCAGGACAACCTCCGGGATCATAATCGGCGCTAATAGCAAGGTGTTAAGGGTATTTTTACCGGGAAACTCAAACCGAATAAATGCCATGGCCGCCGGAATCCCGATCGCCGTAACCAGCACGGCCGTCAGGGATCCCAGGATCAGGGAGTTTTTAAAAGCCAAAAGGATGGTTTTATTCTGGGCCAGCTTGATATACCATTTGAAACTGAAGCCTTTCATGGGAAAAGAGCCGAATTGCTCGGGATTGAAAGAAAGTATGATTACCGCCACAATGGGGGCGAACATGAAAACATAGACCAAGATAGTATATAGACGAATTAAAGACCATCCGGATATCATTTTCATATCAGAAATCTCACTGCAAACTTTTGAATATCTGGGAGATGCCCAGATATCGGTTGTAGGTAAAGACAATGATGCCCAGGAGGGCCAGGAGGATAACACTGATGGCCGAACCGAATGGCCAGTCCAGGGTGCCGATGACCCGCTTGAAAATCAAATTGGCGATCATGTCGTTTCCCGGGCCGCCTAAAATCATGGGTGACAGATAGGTTCCGGCCGTTAAAACAAATACGAGCAGACAGCCGGCACTGATCCCCGGAAGACTGAGCGGCAAGGTAACCTCTTTGAATGCCTGCCATTCGGTACACCCCAGGCTCTTGGCCGCTTCGTGAAGACTTTTGTCAATTCCCTCCAGGCTCACGTAAACGTTCAGGATCATGAAGGGCAGCAAATACTGGACCAGGCCCAAAATGACCGAGCCTTCATTGTAAAGCATGGCGAGTGGGCTGGACAGAATACCGAACTTGATCAGTAGGTGGTTGAACAGGCCGGTGTCGCCAAGGATGTTGACCCAGCTCATGGTCCTGATGATAAAACTGATCCAAAACGGGAGCATGATGAGCAAAAGGAGAATAGCTTTGTACCTGGTTTTGCTTTGGTAGAAAAAATATGCCGGGATATAGCCCATGACCAGGCAGATGGCCACTGTTTCCAGAGAGACGCGAATGGTTCGGATAAGGATGGAAGGATAGAAAAAATCAGCGAAGAACTTGGCGTAATTACCGAACTGAAACGCCGGAATGTCAGCCCCGGTCGGCGCCCGCAGCCAGAAGCTGTATACTACAATAAAACACACCGGAATTACCAACAGAAGAAAGACTGCACTCAGTGCCGGCGACAGCAATCCCCAGGGTTTCCAAATTTTATGCTGCATAAGACCCCAAAAAGAACAGACGAATGATAGTTAGCGTTCTGATAAATTCTTTTATTGAGAAAGGTCCGGTATTTATTGTGGTATAATTTCTTTTAGAAAAGGTTGGATTTAATGTCAAGTATCAACTTTTTTTGATGT
>CAMYNZ010000181.1 GCA_947259865.1 uncultured Desulfobacterales bacterium
TTTCAACGATGTTTTTAATCTGCTTTTTATCGAGATTCATATCAAGCCCTTCCTACTATCCCGAATGTTAGTATTTAGACAGGATCAACAGGATTTTCATGATTTTTAAGGTTTTAATAAAGGAATATCCTGTTAATCCAGTGAATCCTGTCAAATTTTTTAGGGGTTCGATCGAAAACTCTCTGATACCCCTAGTGGTTGAAAATTGACGATTGAATATTAAAACATGTTTTCAATCTGCAATATTCATTATTCAATTCTTTATGCCCCGTAGCGATAGCGAAAATCATTGGCCAGGACGCAACGCCGGATTAACGTGAACATCCTGGGTCGCGTTTGTCCCTCGCCGTTGGTGGCAATGTGAAACGAAGTATATCCTTCACCGGAAACGCCAACACTGGCAAGGCCGCAGGATCCGTTTTTGACGAAGGCCGCGCACTTGGCTCTGCTGGTCATTTTTTTAATGGTTTGGATGTTGTTGGAATGGATGGCCATGGTGTGGCCGTTGCCCTGTTCGGCCGCCAAGGCGGACTCTATGGCCTCATCCGCATTACGGCAGCGGACAAACGGCAGAACCGGCATAATTTGCTCGGTCCAGACCAGGGGATGAGCATTATCGGTTTCTACAATGACGATCTTTGTTTCCGGATCGACTTCAAGACCGATGGATTGTAGAATGAAGGCCGGCGATTTGCCGATATAATCCATGTTGATCACACCGGGTTCACCTGGACCTTTGATTTCTTTGAAAATATGTTTGAGCAGCGCTTCCGCCTGGGTAGAGGAGATCTCATAGGCGCCGTAACTTTTTAGGTTTGCTTTAAGCTTATCCGCGACAGAGTCGACGACGAAAATTTCTTTTTCACTGGCGCATGCTATACAGTGTGAAAATGAAGCACCTTCGACAATGCATCTGGCGGCCCTGTCCAGATCGGCGGTCTCGTCCACCATCACCGGCGGATTACCCGGACCTCCGGCAATCACTCGTTTGCCGGTCTGGGTGGCAAACGCCACGACACCGTGTCCGCCGGTGACGCCGATCAGTTTTATTTTTGGATGGGTCATGAGTGCCTGGGCCGACGGCACGGACGGTTCCTGCAGACAACAAACGCAGTTGGGAGGGCCTCCGGCTGCAACGATGGCTTGATTTAAATCTCGAATGACCCGGGCCGATATAATTTTGGTTTTCGGATGGGGATTGTTGACCACCGTGTTGCCGCCGGCCAACATCATGATAGCATTAAAAATGATCGTGGGAGCTCCGTTGGTCACCGGATTGACGGAGGCAATCACGCCCGCCGGAATTCGCTCGATGATTGTCACACCTTTATCACCGCTGAAGACCTCGGGCCTGAGGTCTTCCATGCCAAGTACCTGACAGGCGGACTGATTTTTTTTGATGTTATCATCGGCTTTACCAAGACCGGTTTCTTCAAATTCCATGCGGCCATATTCGGCCGCATGGGTCGCGCCGGTATTCCGGATGGCCTCAATGATTTTCTGCCGCAGGGCAAGGGGCAGGGTAATCAGTTTTTTCTGGGCAATGAAGGCGGCCTGGATGGCATCTTCGATTTCTTCAAAGATCCCGTCGACGTCATTACCGGTCTCGGAAGTAGATTCGGGCGACTCGGAAAAGCTCACATCTTCCTGCTGCAATCTATTAACCACGATATCCACGATTTGTTCGATTTGCCGATCACCAAGCGCCATGCTTTACCTCTTAGCTATATTAAACATTTGCTTGTATTCAAAATTAAGTGTCGATCGCGCTTATCACATTAAGCACGCTGGTCATCTTTTTCAGTTTGGGGCCAAAATGATGCAAGATATGACTGATTAGGCTCGTCTTGACCCATGCTGGTCGTTGAGCTATCCGAGTAAAATTCATCACTGATTCGCATGCCGTCATCAAACTTCGAAAGATATTCGGCTGCTTTTTTATTATCCAGAAACGTAATCTCATGAATCAGCGCGGCTAAGTAGGTCATAATATGGCCAAACGGATCGATAAAAGAAACCGATTCGAGATCGATAATAATATATTGATCTGAAAGCGTGATGATGGGCGATTTCGGCGTATCGCTGAGGCCGATTATTTTGACACCGTATTTAGCAGCCAATTCCATCAATTCAATCGTCTTGCGGGGATATCGGGGAAACGCGATGACGAACATAAGGCGGGATTTGCCGTTTCTGATGATCAAGTCCCTGATATTCCAGGATAACGATGTGTCCAAAAAGACATTGTTTTTTATTTTTTTCAGAAGATAGCCGAAATAGTAGGCCAGGGCCGCGGATGCACGGTATCCAACCACATAAACCGTTTCGGCCTTAAAAATGGTTTTGGCCACTTTTTTAAGGTCTTTTTCAGAAATATTATTTCTAAGATTTTCGATATTGCGAATCGCATTTTGGCTGTATTTATTTAGCGTATCGAATTCACTGGGCTGTCGGCTGGCCTTCTGCAGTCTCTCAACGGCAGTCAATTCGATGTGCAGCAGCCCTTTCATGTAATGGACGAAATCAATGTAACCCGAAAAACCGAGATCATTGGCGAACCGCATAATCGTTGGTTCACTGACCTGGCATTCCTCGGCAATTTCCCGGGCGGTCATAAGAAAGACTTTTTTGTGATCTTTGATAATGTAATCCGCCACCCGTCTTTTTTTAGGAGACAGTCTCGGATAGACTTTGATAATTTTATTGAATAGATCTTCTCTGGCCGAATTCATGGAATCAACTCCCATATTACTTAGCCGAGCACTAGTCATTGAGCATAAAATGATAGTTATACTTCTTTTGAGTCTTGCGCCTTATACCTTGCTTGCCGCGCCATAGCTTAAGCGACGGCTGGTGCCTTGCGTCACTTCGAGATTGGCCATGGCCAGGGTATCGGAAGTAACTTATTTTATGTGCACTCAATTGCGGTTTTAATGGCAACAATCAATGATCCCTGCCCCCTAAATCAGCCAGACACGCTTCGGCTGCCTTTTTCGCGGCTTGAATTTCGGAGGTGGAGCCGGCCAGATAAACTCGACCGGATGCACCGAATACCGTTGCATGGATCAGCTTGACATCGGCTGCCTTTTCGGCCTCGTTGGCCGCGTAGCCGGCGTAACCGGCCGGAAGACATTCGAGGATATACATTGTATCATCCACAATCATCATGCTGGCGGCTCGAAAGCGGTTTACAATTTGACTCATATATGGATCAGTTCTTTCAATGGTTTCGGCGGCCAGGATTTTGGGCTTGAGACGATCCGTTTCCTTTAATCCCAAATAATCCAGAACCACATCACCGGCCTCTTTGATATCCGCCGGGGAGTCAGCATGTACTTCCAGCATACCGTAGGTTCTCTCCACTACCATGGCCCCGGGCAGCACGTTGGCTTTCTTCATTATCGCATCGGTAATGGAGTTGATCTCGATGCCGGGTGCAATTTCTAAAAAAAGGGCGGCCTGGCCTGCCACGGGATAATAGCCACGGGCGGTGCTGCCGATGTAGCCGGCCATTTGTTTTTGTAATTGATCAATTATCGCAAAGGCTCTGAGATCCACCATTATTGTTGATCCTGTCTAATTGCTTAGGGATTATCTTCTGACAACATATATCAAATAACTTTGGGTGTCAGGTGTCGGGTGTCAGGTGTCAACAACCTCAATCAGTACTCCTGCCAACTGAAACCCGACACCTGACACCTTTGCAGTCGGCTATGGACACACTATCTTTATCTATTGTGCTGATGCCTACAAATACGATCATGAATGACGCTCATATACTCTTCAACCACTCTCGCTTTCGGGGACAAATAGCCGTAACAGTGGTACAAGCCGCATTGCCCTGACACGCGCATTCGAGATCCGATCCCTTGCTGAAGCGACCATAGCAGAAGTCTGAAATTGGTATGGAGGTGTCGCAATCCATGATTAACTCTGAAATCAGACGTCCGATGACAGGGGCCAGGCCGAACCCATGACCGCTAAAACCGGTGGCAAAGACAAAGCCCGGGACTTCCTGCGCAAAACCTAATACCGGAATCGCATCCGACATTTGGGCGATGAGACCCGACCACATTCGAATCACGTTAACCTCTTTTAAAACCGGGAAAAAATCGATGACCATGTTGGAGATCGCTGGACCAATAAAATGGAAAAGAGGCTTGCCTTCGCGATAGATGAATTGTTCGGTTCCGACAAATCCTCCCCAGAAAAAGGGACCGTGTACGGTCTGTCGTCCGTAAAACAGCCCTTTGGCATGCCCGACCATCTGTTTGAATAGGGGAGGGTAGGGTTCAGTAACCAGGGCTTCTGAATAAATCGGTCGCATTGGCAAATCCAGACCTACCATGTTGGCCACTTTACGACCGGCCACACCGGCGGCATCAACCACGAGATCGGTTTCAAATACATTTTTATCGGTAACAACAGCAGTTGCCTTTCCTTTCTGCAATCGAATTTCCGTGGCTTGCTCATGGGTATGGATACGCGCCCCGAGGCGTTTGGCATTTTTATAAAATGCATAGGTCACCAGGAAAGGATTGACATGCCCGTCGGTCGGGCAAAAACTGGCTCCGATAACCTTTTCACCTACATGCGGGTTAATTTCCAGGACTTGTTTTCGATCGAGCATCTCCAGTTCCAAACCGACGGTCTTTTGATTCTTGATAGCCTTTTGCATGGTATCAAGCTCTTCATCGGAAGTGCAGAGCCGCAGATTTCCTTCGCGGACATATTCCACATCCATGCCCAGTTCTTCATGGAGATGGCCATACATTTGGATGCTTTCCATGGCCAGAGGCATTTCTTTGAGATTTCTGGCAGATTGCCGCACACCGCCGCCATTGCTGCCGGATGCCTCGCCACCGATGTCTGATTTTTCAATGACAACCGGCTTTAATCCTTCTTTGGCCAGATTATAAGCGATGGCGCATCCCATAACACCTCCGCCGATAATGACTACATCTGCTTTTTCTGGCATATTAATTCCTAACCGGGGGAAAACAGCATCCCCGCACGTAGACTACTATGATGATTTAAAACAAATTCCGGTCTTTGGGTTTCAGGTGTCAGTGAATTAAGCAGAAGAGTTTGAACCTGCACATCCTGACGCACTCAATATCCGCATAATTCTTTAATGGCTAGATGTCTATCCTGACACCTGAAACCAAACACTCAATTAGAGAGAAGATATTGAGATAAATTTATGAGCCATGTTATAGTATATCTTATCTCCCCAGATCTTAACTATTCGCAAAAACCTCCAAACTAAGCGGTCTCACGGGGCCTCTGGCGGTGGTGGGAACTATTTCCGCTGCGCTGAGGTGCAGCTCTTCGGTCAATATTTGGGCCACCAGCCGCTGGCAAGTCTGGCCTTGACACAATCCCATGCCTGCCCGCGTGATACGTTTGACGCCGTTTAGGGTTCGCATGCCGTTTCGGATGGCTTCTTTAATTTCGCCTCTGGTGATTTCCTCGCACCGGCAGATAACAAGATCATCGTCGGTTGTTGAGGCCTCCTCTTTACGGGGGGCTTTCTCGGTTTTTGCTGACGTCGTTTGCTCTGCTTGATTGCCTTTTAGCTGCTTGAAACGTTCGACGACCCGGTTGACAATTTCTTCAAGTTCGTCTTCCGAGTATTCAGCGTATTCAGCGACTTCTTCAAGGGGCGGACGAGGCTCAGCCTTTTCAGCTGAGCGCTTTTCAAGCTTTTTGCGGTCAGCTTTGTTGACCGGTTCAACCGATGTTGGGTCAGCCTTTGACGTTTTATCAGCAGGGGACTTGGCGGGAGCAACCGTTTTGATCCGGATTTGATGTTCTTTGATTAAATCTGTGGCAGCCGAGGAAATGCGCGCCCCTTCGGGAATTCCGATTTCTTTTTTACCGGATCTCACAATACTACGGACTTGCTCAGCGAATATGAAAACAGGTGCCATTTGATTCTCCCTGAAATAAATCTTAATCCGAATCCGCTCAGATTCTATTTCGTCTTTTTGGGTGATGCCTTTGATTGCGGTTTCTTATTTTGAGGTGCTTTTTCCATTTCGGTTCCTGCGGGTATCATCGCATCAATATCTTCATGCGGTCTCGGGATAACGTGGGCTGAAACCACTTGCCCGACTCTTTTACCTGCTGCGGCGCCGGCATCCACGGCGGCTTTCACTGCCCCGACATCGCCGGCCACCATAACCGCCACCAAACCGCTTTTGACTTTTTGGCGGCTTAAAAATTTAACCTTAGCTGCTTTTAGCATTGCATCCGCCGCTTCAATGGCTGCTATCAAGCCTTTGGTTTCAATGAGTCCTAATGCTTGTTGCATGCTATGTTTCCTTTTCGGTAGGTTGTGAACATTGGGACATTCGAGTTTAATATCGGCTCAACTGCTATTATGGGTCGATCCCTCAACGCTCTGTCCCTTGTTTTGAAAATCAGATTATTGGTTTCTTCCCTTCAATCCGTTTAAGGTTTCAATAACTTTTTTGGCTGCCGCCTGAATTTCAGATTCGGTTCCGGCCAAATAAATGCGGCCGGCCGCGCCGTAAAAGCGGATATCCACCAGCCGGATATTGCAATGTTTTTCCGCTTCATTGGCGGCAATCGAGGAGTATGCTGCCGGCGTAACCTCCAGCAGATAGACATCATCGTCTCCCAAAATAAGCATACCCTTGCTGTTGCGGTTAATAATTACGGCCTGGTACGGATTTACTTTGTTGATGACACTCGTAGCCAAAATTTTTGGGGCCATGCGCTCTTCTTCTTTTAGCTCCAGTTCGTCCAGTATCATTTGTCCGGCGTGAAGAACTTCTTCCTGGTCAAAGGAATGGATTTCCAGCATGCCGTACCGTCGCTCAACAATCATTTCGCCGGGCCGTGAGTTGGTGATTTTCAGGGCAATATCGGTCAGTCGGTTGATTTCGATGCCGGGTGCAATTTCGACAAAAAGAGCCGCCATACCTTCAACGGAAAGGAAACCGCGACAGGCGCTGGCAAATAATGATGCAAATTGTGGTTGTAGTCGATCCAGATAGCAGTAGGCTCTTAGTTCAGCCATTCATCAGTCTCCTTGGCAAGTTAAATATTCAACAAAATCAACTATCATATCATTATTGATGCTATTGCCAGCTAAGAGCCGGTCTTTACAATGGTGATAGAATATTCCTTGGCCTGATCCCTGGCCAAAGGCGTTACCATTCCGCCGGGTGCCAACTGAATCGAGTCGTGATTGCTGCTAACGGCCGTTAGGATATCTTTGGCAGTGATGAGTCTTAATGCTGAAGGCATCTCATTGCCCGCCTGGGTTTTTGCGGTCGCCAAATCCGAATTTTTACTGTTAGTGACGATCTTTTGAAAAACGGAGAACAGTTGGTCGGTTTCGCAAAATGTTATACCGAAACCCTCCAGTTGGCTTAAAATCCGCTTAATTTCTTCACGGATATTCTTATTCGAAAGACTTTCCAGCAGAGTAAAACCGTCACGGGTGGCCAAAACCGGTTTGCCCCGGATGAGTGCCGAAATCACAATAGCGGTTTCCTGATCGTCATTGATCATGCGTGCCGCTTTC
>CAMYNZ010000182.1:0-7549 GCA_947259865.1 uncultured Desulfobacterales bacterium
TGAGGATTTTAGCTTTTCGTCCTCTCAACGAAAAGCTAAAACATAAAACCCTCTGCGCTCTCTGCGCCTCCGCGGTGAGAATAAACAAAGGAGTAAACCATGGCCGGGATGAAAAAAATTATCGAATGCGTGCCGAATTTCAGTGAAGGCCGGGATGTGGGAAAAATCGAAAAAATAGTCGATCCGTTCAGGGGAAAAGACGACGTCAAACTGCTGGATTATCAAAGTGATGAAGACCACAACCGAATGGTCGTTACGGTTGTCGGATCACCGGAACCGTTGAAAAAAGCTGTTATAGAAGCCATGGGAGTTGCCATCGACGTCATTGACATGCGCAAACACAAAGGACAGCATCCACGAATGGGCGCGGTTGACGTGGTGCCGTTTATTCCGCTCAAAAACGTTGATATGAAAGAAGCCGTCGGTATCTCCCAGGAGGTCGCCAAAGAAATATCAAAATTGCATAAACTACCTGTTTTTTTGTATGAAGAATCTGCCTCCCGGCAGCAAACGCGAAACCTGGCAGCGATCAGAAAGGGCCAGTTCGAGGGGATGGCTGAAAAACTTAAAGACTCATCCTGGCAACCGGACTATGGCCCGGCGGCAGTTCATCCAACCGCCGGTGTTACCGCCATCGGGGCCAGAATGCCGCTTGTGGCCTATAATGTTAATTTGGATACGCAGCAGCTGGATATTGCCGATGCAATTGCAAAAAAAGTCAGGCATATCAGCGGCGGTCTGCGATATTGCAAAGGTATCGGGATAGAACTGAAAGAACGGGGCATTGTCCAGGTTTCCATGAATATGACCGATTATACCCGGACAGCTCTTTACCGGGTTTTTGAGCTTATCCGCATAGAGGCCAAAAGATACGGCGTCAATATTGTCGGCAGTGAAATCGTTGGCCTGGTCCCCATGGCGGCACTGATTGATACCGCTGCTTATTTTCTGGGATTGGAAGAATTTACAATGGAACAAGTGCTGGAAACCCGCATCTGGGAATAGTTGCACGATGCTCGATGCTCGATACTCGGCGCACGGCACTCGGTTTACGAAATGATTATAAGAAACTGATCCGATCCTATAATATCGAGTATCGAGCATCCAGCATCCAGTATCGAGCATCGAGCATCTGTAGCATTGCTGAGAATGAATCGATGACCGAAGAATTACAAGTGGGCAGCAAATCATACGGATGGGAAATATGAACGGCAATATAATCATAAAAAATGCAGCTCAGGTGGTTACCTGCAGTGGATTTAAAGCCAGGTGCGGCAAGGAGATGTCAGATCTGCATATCATCGAAAACGGTGCGGTAGTCGTTGAAAAGGGTGTGATTAAAGCGGTGGGGCGCTCAGCCGATTTACTGGCGAATTTCGACCAGACGGGGTATGCCGTCATCGATGCAACCGATAAAGCGGTGTTGCCGGGTTTTGTGGATTCCCATACTCATCTGGTTTTTGGTGGCTATCGGGCTGAAGAATTCTCGTGGCGATTGCGCGGTGACAGCTATATGGAAATCATGAAACGCGGCGGTGGAATTGTAAACACGGTACATTCAACCCGTGAGGCCAGTCTGGAGGCGTTGATCAAATCCGGACTCAAACGGCTCGATTCGATGCTTTCTTACGGTGTAACTACAGTTGAAGGCAAAAGCGGTTACGGGCTGGATCGTGACACCGAAATTAAGCAACTGGAAGCCATGCAACAACTTGATAAGCTGCATCCCGTGGATGTGGTCGGCACCTTTCTGGGAGCACATGCTGTACCAATAGAGTATACGGGTCGACAGGATGCTTTTCTTGATTTTATAATTCAAGATGTCATACCTGAGGTTGTGCAACGGAATCTCGCCGAGTTTTGTGACATTTTTTGTGAAAAAAATGTTTTTTCGGTGCAACAGTCCAGAAGGTTGTTAAAAAAAGCAAATAAATTGGGATTAAAATCAAAAATTCACGCTGATGAAATCGTACAGCTGGGCGGGGCGGAGCTGGCGGCTGAACTGGGCGCCGTCTCGGCGGATCACTTGCTTCAGGCTTCGAATAAAGGAATTCGAGACCTTGCCGCGGCCGGTGTGGTGGCGACCTTGCTTCCGGGAACGGCTTTCAGCTTGAAGGAGCCATACGCCAGAGGTCGATATATGATCGATCAAAACTGTGCCGTGGCCCTGGCCACCGATCTTAATCCGGGAAGCTGTTTTTCAGAGTCAATTCCCTTGATTATTGCCCTGGCAACGCTGTATATGGATATCAGCACCGAGGAAGCGGTCACGGCTATAACCCTGAACGGTGCGGCCGCCCTGGACAGGGCTGACCGTACCGGAAGCATTGATAACGGCAAAAAAGGCGATCTTGTCATTTTAGAATTCCCATCCTATAAATTTATGCCCTACCACATCGGCATCAGCACGGTAGAAAAAGTGATAAAAAACGGAAATTTAGTATTTGATGGTGCAATCGTGTAAAGGAATCAAGCAATGCTGGCGAATTTGACGATTAAAGAGTATCTGGAAAAAACGGCATCCAATACGGCTTTGCCGGGTGGCGGCAGCGGGGCTGCCTTGAGTGCGGCGGTTGCTGCCAGCCTGGTGGAGATGGTGGCAAACTTAACCATCGGCAAAAAGGGCTTTGAAGCGGTGGAAGCGCAAATGAAAAAAATAGCAAAACAAGCTTCCGAATCAAGGCACAGGCTGACCGAACAGATCGATCGAGATTCAGATGCCTATAATCAAGTGATGACAGCCTTCAAAATGCCCCGGGAAACTGAAGCCCAAAAAAAATTGCGAAGCGAAGCGATTCAAAACGGCCTGAAACAGGCTGCCCGGGTTCCACTGGGAGTCGCTCAGGATGCACTCGAAATCATCGAATTGGCCCGAGAGGTCGTGGCAAAAGGAAATAAAAATGCGGTTACCGATGGCGCTGTGGGGGTCATGATGGCCAGAACTGCGGCAATGGGGGCTTTATTCAATGTCAAAATTAATCTAAGCGCCATCAAAGACAGCGATTTTGTCAGGCAGGTCGCAGCACAAGTAACACAACTGGAAAAAGAGATCATAATAAAAGAAAAGGAAATACTGGCACAGGTTAAAATATAACTAAGACCCTGGAGTTTTCATGGATGTCATTGCACGAATCGTTGAATTGATGCAGAATCAAGAAACGCATTGTCTGGCCACCATCGTGGAATCCTCGGACCCCGGTATTCCCGTCGGCCAGAAAGTAATTGTCCTGAAAGATGGATCAATAGAGGGTGCCTTCAGCTCTTCCCGAATTCATGCTGCCATAGGCGGTTTTGCAGCCGAAGCGATCAGGGCAAATGAGAAGCGCATGGTTGAAATAGGCAGCGGCATCAAGGTATTTTTGGAGGTTTTCTCCAACGAGACCCGGCTACTGGTTTGCGGTGCCGGACACATTGCCATGCCCCTTGCAGGTTTTGCCCGCCAGGTGGGTTTTCGCGTAACCGTACTCGACGACCGTAAAGATTATGCCCATCCATCCCGTTTTCCGGATTGTGAAGTCATTGCTGCGGATTTTATTACTGCCCTGGACGATATGCCGCTGGGAACTTCAACTTTCGTTGTGGTGATTACACGTGGCCACGAACACGACGTCGATTGCCTGGGAGAGATTTTACAGAAGGAAACGGCTTACGTTGGCCTGATCGGCAGCCGCCGAAGAGTGCGTATTGTTCTCGAAGAGTTGGAAAAATCCGGTATCCCGCCCCAACGTCTCAATCAGGTATTTACGCCCATCGGGCTTCCTATCGGCGCCGAATCACCCGATGAAATCGCGCTTTCCATCATATCCGAGCTTGTGTGTGTGCGCCGTAAAGGATCGTCTCAGGCACGTACGATGCGAAAAGCAGTAGGAATCGAGATATGACTGACAAAGAAATATTTCAAAAAATTGCGGAGCTCAAAAATCGCGGCCTCCCGATATGTCTGGCCACCATTGTTGAAGCTGCCGGTTCCACCCCTCGAGAGGTCGGCGCCAAGATGATCATCTGTGTCGATGGGACGATTTACGGATCCGTGGGGGGCGGTTGCGGAGAAGACCAGGTGCGCAGTGCCGCACTGCGCAGCCTGCTTTCGACTAAAACGCCCGAACTTGTAGAAGTAAAACTCACGGACGACATCGGCACAAGAGGCGGAGATGTATGTGGCGGAACCATGCGGATCTTTGTTGAACCACTGTAAATAGCCTTTTTGGATCTAGGCAGTTAATTATCTTGGCCACTGCATGAATCACCAGCGACTGCATCGTGCGAACTCATGTATAAGGGATCGTAACGCAAGAACAGTGATCAAATATAAAGCATTGGGCCAGGGGAATGAATCGGCATTGTGCGAGTAAATCCCATCTCGGTTATAGCCTGTTCTTGCGCAACGCTTCCTAATACATTCAGACAGCGCACGATTTCGCTGCTGATAATTCATTCCGCTAGCATTTTTACGAATTATCCAGTTCAGCGGTCGGGGCGATGCTTTGAACCGCAGAATATCGAATACAGAATACTGAATGTCGAAGTAAAAATACTTCTGCGGTTCGATATTCCTTGTTCGATATTCGATATTCAATCCGTCTTAGCTTGGTAAGCCAGGGTGTAACACGGTATCTTGTTAAAAAAAAATTGCCCCGACCCCTGAACGGGTTAAAGTCACCTGTTGGGGGGGCTCATTGAACAGGTCGCTGCATCAATCATCAGTTTCGCCATGGCGGGATGCGAACTCATGCATACGGGATCCTATCGCAAGAACAGCGATCATTACAATTAAACAATTTGCCAGGAGTGCGTCATGCAAAATCGATGGAATCTTGATGGTAAGTTTGCCCTGATAACCGGAGCAACCAAGGGTATCGGGCGAGGAATCGCGGAAGAATTCTTAGAACTGGGGGCCACGATTTTTATCGTTTCTCGATCAGACCAGCAGGTAAAAGCCGCCCTCGAGACGTGGCAGAATGCCGGATTAAAGTCCCATGGCATGGCAGCTGATATTGCGGAGGCCGATCATCGAAGAAAGATCTTCGGGAAAATCGAAGATCTTAGGGGCCGGCTGGATATTGTTGTGAATAATGTCGGCACCAACATCCGCAAAAAAACGGTGGAATATACCGATGAAGAATACAACCGAATTATGGCAACCAATCTCAAGGCCACCTTTGAAATCAGTCGCCTGTCCTACCCCTATTTAAAAAACGCCCATCAGGGCTGTATCGTTAATATTGCCTCGGTGGCAGGATTGACAGCGCTGCGCACCGGCACGCCCTACGCCATGAGCAAGGCGGCCCTGGCGCAGTTTAGCCGAAACCTGGCGGTGGAGTGGGCACCCGACAACATTCGTGTCAACGCCGTTGCCCCCTGGTATATAAGAACGCCGCTGGTCGAGCCGGTCTTGAAGGACAAGGAGTTTTATGCAGAGGTGCTGTCGCGAACCCCCCTGAAACGGATCGGCGAACCGGCAGAGGTTGCCGGATTGGTCGCCTTCCTTTGCATGCCGGCGGCTTCGTATATTACCGGGCAGTGCATTGCAGTGGACGGCGGGTTCACCATCTACGGTTTTTAGTCCGATATTCTCGGCCATCCCAAAATAAATATTTCAAACAGGTGTGAAAATGAAATTTGATGTGGATGAAATCCGGTCGCACTTTCCGGCCCTTGAAAGCGGAGACGCTTTTTTTGATGGTCCGGGGGGCACCCAGGTTCCCCAGGAATCGATCGAGGCCGTAAATTACTATTATAAAAATGCAAACGCCAACTCTCACGGTGCCTTTGTTACCTCCCGGCGCACCGATGAAACCACACTGGAAGCCCGGCGCGCAATGGCTGACTTTCTTAACGTTTCTTCCGAAAAAGAAATTATTTTTGGGCCTAACATGACCACGTTGACCTTTAGTCTATCCCGGGCCCTTGGTCGAACCTTGTCATCCGGAGATGAAATCATCGTCACCCGGCTTGACCATGACGCCAATATATCACCCTGGGTTGCGCTGCAGGAGTCCGGGGCCGTTATCCGCTGGGTCGATATCCATCACGAGGATTGCACGCTTGACATGGCCTCATTTGAAAATATGCTCAGCGCTAAAACCAAAATAGTGGCCTTCGGCTATGCATCCAATCTTTTTGGAACCGTTAACGATGCCGCCAAAATCATCGCCGCCGCCCATCAGATGGGAGCCCTGGTTTATGTCGACGCTGTTCATTACGCACCACACGCAACCATTGACGTCCAGGCACTTGATTGCGATTTTCTGGTCTGTTCGGCCTACAAGTTTTTCGGACCGCATCTGGGTGTACTCTATGGTAAATTCGACCATCTGGATCGTTTGGACGCCTTCAAGGTGCGACCGAGCGGGGACATGCCACCGGATAAATTTGAAACCGGTACGCAAAATTTCGAGGCTCAGGCCGGGACAACCGCAACGCTGAATTTTCTGGCGACCATAGGCGAAAAATATGCCGGCGACCTTTCCGCTTCGTTTGAATCATTCGATGGACGCCGCTTACATTTAAAAACGGCCATGGCCGCCATCGAAACTTACGAAATGGGTTTATTTTCATTACTGATAAACGATTTGAAAAAAGTGTCCGGGTTAAAAATATACGGTATTGAGGATCAAAAGCGATTTGAACAGCGTGTTCCGACGGTGGCATTTAGAATGAACGGCCATACTCCGAGGGAGATAGCGGAACGCATGGCTGCAAATAACATTTATGTCTGGGATGGACATTGCTATGCACTGGAGCCCGTGAGACAACTGGAGTTAGCAGAAAAAGGCGGGGTCGTGCGCGTGGGCCTGTCGCTTTATAACACAAAGCAAGAAGTGGATCGCCTGATTCGGGTCCTAAAGCGAATCACAGACTAGACGCTATCTCAAAAATGCATTTTATCCGCCTTGACCTGATCAAAGAAATGGGGACCTCTGAGAACTACCTGGTGTCGGATCAGATGTTTGCTTAAATTTTTTTGGAAAGTTTATGCTACACATCACCCGTTACAATTTACACCCTGCTTCGGCTATATCAACTGTTGCATACCGGGTTCCACCTGGCAACCAGATCAGCCACCTCGGCCTTGCGCACCGCATCGCCCGGAGAGCTGAAATGGACATGGGCGTGGGTGGCACCGTTATTTTTGGCACAATTTTCAGTCTCGCGATCCGCAAATCCTTCGTCAAAATTTCGGGTCTGTCCGATGTAAACCGGTTCCCATTCACCGGCCTCAGTTTGCCGGGCAAAAATGACATTACCGGCTATTTTTCTAAAACTCGCTTCTATCGGATGAATCCAATATCCATAATTCTTACCGGACTGACCCGTCCAGTGAATATCAGGTTGGCTCATATCTTTTCTCCTTGATGGTGTGGTTGTATTGTATCGCTAATCTTGTATTACCGTCTGGCAATAGGTTCTACGATCGCTTCTTGATTGATCACACGCTAAGTAGCTGAGGGGTCGGGGTATTTTTTTCACGGCAAGATGCCGGGTTGTTGCCTGCCAAGCCTGACAGCGGCAACTGCCTTGCATTTTACTGCTGGCTATTTAAAACTTT
>CAMYNZ010000182.1:7614-11399 GCA_947259865.1 uncultured Desulfobacterales bacterium
TTTAAAACTTTCACTCGAACAAGAACCGACACCGTGTTTTGCCTTTCTCGACGGCAATAGCCCTCTGACCATTAGAAGCACCAGGGCGATCATCTTGTCGTGAAAAAAACACCCCGACCCCTCAAGTAGCTACATCTGAAAATAAGGTTGGTTATCCCCAGTTCAATATTAGTGCGACCATTTCTGTAGTTCAATAATGTTACCCTCCGGGTCGCTGACATAGACTTCGGTAAGCCTGCCCCTGCCGGGGATATCCACGGAGACCAGATCTCCCACATTTCCTCCGCCTGCCGCAAGTACCGCATCACGAGCCGCTTTGACGTCATCGACGGCGAATGCGATGTGACCAAACCCGGGACGGTTGGCTGCCGTTGGCGGCCGGTCACCCTGCTGGCTGTAACGAATTACTTCCAGGGTGGGTCCCTCATCGCCATAGCCGGGCAAACGCAGGTGGATGACTCTAATCTCGGCTTCCGGCACCCCTGTTATGGTTTCAACCCATTTGCCCGATAGATTGCTTTCAGGGGTTGCCGGAGTGCATCCAAAAACGTGTTCGTAAAACGCAACCAGTTTCTCCCAGTCCTGGGCGATAAGGTTCGTGTGCACGTATCTGGCCTGTATCGTCATATCAAGAACTTTCCAGCAGCGCTTCGGCATCGATGGTAATATCCACTGTGTTACCTACAACGATACCGCCTTTTTCCATCGTGGAATTCCAGCTGACACCAAAATCAAGGCGATTGATGGTTGTTTTCACCACAAAACCTGCCCTCATCATAGGCCCTTTATCTTCACCGTTCTTCCACCAGGGGGTGGCCCATTGTCCGGAGTAGCTGACATTCAGGGTCGCCTTCCGCGTGACTCCCCGGATAGTTAAATCACCGGTGACCGTGTAATCATGCGCCCCCAGGACTTCGACCTGATCACCCTTGAAAGTTATCTGGGGGTGGTTGTCCACATCCAGAAAGTCTGCAGCGCGCAGGTGATCGTCACGCTCAGACTCCCCGCTCCAAATGCCTTTGGCATCGATGGTCACCTCGACGGACGAATCTTGCGGATTATCCGGATCAAAGGTGAGTGTCCCGTGTATATCTTTGAAGTGTCCACGAACTAACGTCACCATCATGTGGCGCGCACAAAATACGGCTGCGGTATGTCCGGGTTCAAATGTCCATGTAGCCATAGTTAAAATCCCCCTTTATATTTGATACATTAAATACATTATGAAAGTTTAAGATTATCCAACGATATGAAATCGTTTTTGGCGCATTGGATGTGGCACTCAGGTCAGAATCGTCGGAAGTGGGTGAATGACATATGTGTTTCATAGTTTAATGGATTGACAAACGCAAGGGGAAAGAATGCCCTTAACCATGGACAAATATTGCATCTAATACACCAAATAAAAACAGTAGAACGCGCTTTTCTACTTTTATATGAACTGCGAATTTATAGGAGAATATAATACTTTACTGAGTCTCACGATTTAGTGATTTTGTATTATTGGATGAAATTCGAAATAAACTGGAAGATTCTATATTGCAGATTTATATTGGCGTAATCAACAAATTAGCATATTTATGTATAACGTCGTCTAATCTCAAATTGTACTTATAAGGATATCACAAAAATTATTCGAGAATCGAAATTGGTTGTATGTATCGGCGCTTTTGGGAGATTTGATTTCCCACTGATAAGAATTGCTTAGAAGGCCGCTAGGTCTTCCGTTTTTGCCAGGCCAAGAATTCACCAGGACGAAGCCGGTAACGGGCAAAATTTCCCTCGTGTAATGCGGCTATTTCTTCTTTAGCAATCTTGAGAAAATGCTCGCGATCATCTTCCGCTACCCGATCCTCTACTAAATGTGAAAGGACCTCTCCTGCATCAGTAACCTTCCCCTGACCAACCTGCCGAATTGCCTCACCCACACAATCGATCAAAGCTTTCCGATAGCGCATCCGGAATGCATCGGGTTCCCCTAAAGCATGGCGTACTACATGATAACGTTGGCACGACCGTTCATATGTCCAGACAAATACGTCTCTCAGAAGCTCAATGCGGTTGAGTTCATAGACCCCTAGTAGTCCATTGATATATTGGTCTTCCGGTACATCTAAAAAGGATAAAGGGCACAGGTTGTGTCGAATAAGGGGAATATTCGCAGCCAATCGCGATACCCTTTTATTGACGTCTTCGAACGGTTGAAGGTAGGGCAGATGCACTGTGACAAAAAATGCCTGTTCAAATGGATCAGAAATGGCATTGGCAATAGACAGGATTCGACTGAAAATTTCATCGATTAATTGCGGTACTGCCAGCGGTTCATAGACAGACTTCCCTATGCTAACAGGGATGGCACGCAATCGTCCCGATGCCTTTGGATCCCCCAGTAGATTATCGGAGAGCAATGCATGAAGATTGAGAATGGTTCGGCGATCAAACCCCATTTCGTCTGCTGCATCCACGAGGAACTCAATCGCCGCTTTGTGATTGAGCACCATTTGCGTCTCGAACGGTGTTTTCCCGGGCGCAGATTCCCCGAACGCAATTAGCCTTTCGGTTTCAAGGAGTGAATAGGTATTTCCTTCCAGACGGCTTGACGCCCAGGAAAGATCGATCAAAAGCCTGCCAAGAATTTGCCGAATATAGGTCTCGGCAGCATAATCGATATCAGTACGTTGACCAATATTTTTCAAGTGATTACGTATTGCCGATTGCAGGTACCAGGTTACATTAGGCTCATAACTGTCGATCAATTCTCTTTGGTAACCGACCGGATGGCGAGCAGTTAAAGGTCGGGAAATCAGTTTTTCTATCTCTTGTGCACCAGTAGAAAGTAAGATTCCATCCCTGGCTTCATTCGTTTTATCAGGTGCAACCAGGGGCAGGTAGCGAGTGGCTCGTCCCGCACCTACAATTTGGATACGTCCCTGCTTTTCAAGCAAGGCCAACCGTCTCTGCAACGTACGGCGATTAAGGGACAAGCCCAGACCTTTAAGGGCTTTCTCTATTTCCCCAATTCCCCATCCTTCAGGTCGTTCGGCAAGCAAGGTTTCAATAGGGGATAGGTCTCTGTTTGAAATATATTTTGGCATTAATTTGTCGCGATATCAATTTTCGCGACAAAATAACCTTTTATTTGTCGCGAGTCAAGCTTTTATGACATATTATTTGTCACCAGAATGTGCTCACAGCTTTAAGCGACAAATATATCTGTTTGTATAGAAGAAGGCGATCAGAAAGATGCAGTCTATATAAGTATAATATAAGGGGTCAAGTCTGCTTTTGACTTTTGGTTGTTACTGACAAGTGTAAAAGTTAGACTGCCTTCATTCCTTTGTACTTTAGATCACAATATCCTGGGACACCCCAATAATATAGGTATGCGGAATAGAAACAGTATAACGCGCTTTTCTATATCTATATCAACCAAGAACTTATAGCAGAATATTGCACTTTCCTGAGTCTTAGGATTTAATGAATGAAACCTGAAATAAATGGGAGGGTTCAAAATTTCATATTAATAGTCGGTTTATCCAATTCAGCCAAAGGGCGGATTGCGTATACCTAAGATACAATGGTTAGAATCGTAGTTGGTGGAATTTCACACCTGAGATATGAAAATGATATCACAATTATTTATTATCACAGTAGGATACTGATTTGTTGGAGTGAGCACAATTTTTTGATAGCGCAAAAAACCTGAGATATGCCGTAGATATCGGCATTGGGGGCTTATTGGTGATTTGTTTACAGTATCAGCAAGATATGAAGGTGTAAGATAC